>JAJRPH010000269.1 GCA_024280875.1 Deltaproteobacteria bacterium
ATTTCAGCACCAAGCAGACAGGTAGCGGTCTGGGACTGGCAACGGCCTATTCAATCATCAACCAACACGGTGGCTGTATAAGTGTTGATTCACAACTCGGCAAAGGCACAACTTTTACGTTATATCTGCCCGCTTCGGAATCACAGCAACCGACGGAAAGCAGGCAATCGGCAGCAGAACACTCGACCAGTGAACAAACAGCCAGAATAATAGTCATGGATGATGAAGATATGATCTGCAGTCTGGTCGAACAAATGTTGGGGAGATCAGGCTTTTCAGTTAAAACGGCATCCGACGGCAGGCAGGCGATAGAGATGTATAAACAGGCACTGGATGCCGGAGAACCTTTTGACGTTGTCATTATGGATCTTACAATCCCCGGCGGGATCGGCGGGAAGGAAGCAATCAAGGACATTCTGGAGATTAATCCGGAAGCCAGGGTAATTGTCTCCAGCGGATATGCCAATGATCCTGTTTTGGCCAACTATGCTGAATACGGTTTTCGGGACATTGTTGCAAAGCCATACACCAAAAACAAGCTGCTGGAAGTATTGAGCCGGGTTCTGGAAAAATAGCTTAACATAATCAGTGGTGGCCTGAAATGGAAACGTTTGCACCCCCAAATCAAAAGCGTGATGTTTCTTCAGAGTGGCTGCAAGTACTCGTGGAATCAGCCCTTGACGGCATTATCACGATGGATTGTAAAGGCCGGATTATTGCGTTTAATCCGGCGGCTGAAAAAATATTCGGCTATCGCAGCGCCCAGGTCATCGGCTGCATGGTTTCTGAAAAGCTCATTCCCGGATCGCTGCAAAAAGCCCACGAAAGCGGTCTTGCCCGTTTCCTTGCCACAGGCAAAAAAGAGATTATTGGCCGGCGTGTGGAAGTCACTGCTATGCGGGTCGATCAATCTGTTTTTGACGCGGAGCTATCTGTGATTCCAGTTGATTCTAAAACGGGACCGGTATTTATCGCATTTCTTCGGGATATTTCAGGGCAAAAACTAGCAGAACAGGAGCGAGAGCAGCACGCCATAAACATTAAGAAAACGCTCATGCAGGCGATTCTTGCTGTGTCTCGGATCATTGAGATTCGCGATCCATATACGGCTGGTCACCAACGCCGTGTGGCTCATTTGGCAGCCGCCATGGCCAAGGCATTAAAGTTTCCAGAAGAGCGAATTGATGGTGTTTATTTAGGCGCACTCATTCACGATATCGGAAAGATCGCAGTCCCGTCTGAAATTCTGGCGCGCCCCGGAAAACTCCTGGATGAGGATATAAACTATCTGAAAATCCACTGCCAAAAGGGCTATGAGATTCTGGAACCCGTCAATTTTCCCTGGCCGGTGGCTGAAATTGCGCTTCAGCATCATGAGCATATTGACGGATCAGGTTATCCTCATGGACTGCAGGATGGAGAAATCCTGCTGGAGTCCCGTATCATTTGTGTTGCTGATGTTGTTGAATCCTTGACTGCCCATCGTCCGTATCGTCCGGCCTATACTCTGGAGAAATCGCTGAAATTCATAAGCAAAAGGGCGGGGAAATGTTATGACCGGCAAATTGTGGCAGCGTGCATTGCGCTTTTTAAAAAAGGCTACAGTATTGATGCCATTGATATGGACGAATTGACATGGTTGTCATCCTTGTCATGATGATCGTTTTAATTGACGGAGAACTGAATATATGCTAATAACTCGGCAAAAATAATTTATTCTGTTTTTAACTTTTTTATTCAGGGGAGGGTAGAGGTATTGCAAAATTTTATTAGGCCGAAAGTCGCATTGTGGATGGTTTTTTTCTTTTTGTTTAGCTTGATTGGATGTGGTGGCGGCGGCGGATCGTCGGATGGCGACAGCCAGGCAGCTGCCCTTCAGGAGCATCTTACAAGTTTTAATACGGCCATGGACTGGGTTGCCGAGGATCTGCCGACCCTGATGGAAACCGTGGATCAGCTTAATACGGCTATAGACGCCGATGACGGGAGTCCTGCTAAAACTTCCGAAATCGGTGAACTCGTGGATCAGTTTGCGCTTGACGCAGCTATTTTGGTAATAGATGTCGAAGCCATGGACCTGGCAGAGGCCGGAATTCAGAAAATCATCAATCCTGAAAGTCTGAATTCCGTGGGCGTCATCGCGGTTGTTTCAGCTGTCTTAGTGATTAAAGGCCTTTACGGCTTTGCCAAGAAAATGGCGCAGAAAAGCGACGACATGATCGAGGCCAGAAAAGACAGGGATGAAGCTGCTGAAGATCTGATGAATGGTGTCCAGGGCGCTGAAGAGGACTTTAATGACGCTAAAAAAGAAATGACGGACATTGGTGATGACGTTATTGAGGAGCTTGGTACGAAAGTGACCACGGAACTTGTTCTCGGCCCGTTAAATCCCACTTCCCTGACAGGCGTGATCCTAAAGGATGTTGCCGGCAACAAAGTGCAGGATGGCCTGAAGGTGCTCAGCGCCACAAAAGAATGTGAAGATGGCTATGACAGTCCCGGCTGCAAAATCGGCATTGATGAAATTGATGAAGTAGATAGCGCCGTGGTTCCCGACGGTGATACCACCATCGTGGTCGGCGGAAAAGGTATAGTCAGGGAGGTTATCAAAGAAGAAATCCCTCCCGGTTCTTATACGGAAATTACCATTGATCAGATCCCAATTAAAGACGTCAGTGATGAAATGATTCCGACGCCCGATACACCGGATACACCGGATACACCGGATACACCGGATACACCGGATACACCGGATACACCGGATACACCGGATACACCTGTGACGCCCGTGCTGTCACTCTCTTCGGCGGTCTCGAGTGAAGATGAAACGTCTGTCACCTACACGGTGGCTGCCGCAGTCTCCGGGGTGACTGGTTCCACGACTGTGACCATTACCGTGGAAAACGCGAGCACGGGGACGTCCACGAAAACACTTTCAGAAGACGGCACTGTTATCTGGACTGTCACCGTGCTGGATGAGGACGCATATGTGACGGTCCGTCGAAGCGACACCGGCCAACAGCAGTCATTGACCTTGCCCGGTAAAACAGGTGAATTTGACGGGACTTATGTTGGTATGATCGTGGTTACATATAATCCGGAAGGTTTTTGTTATGGTAGTGAGGAAGCTGTCAAGGTTTCCGGGTCTTCGATCAGCGCTGACGGTGCTAGTGGTACAATTGTCGGCAACGCGGTATCCTTTAGGGCAGGTGACTGGGTCTTTTCCGGTACGATTACCAACAATGTGATGAGCGGGGCGTGGCATGATACGGTTGACCCCTGCAGCGGCACTTTTTCTTTTACAAAACAATAACTTTTTTTTGTAGATATCTTGCGGGGTGCGGTCTTTTCGGCCGCACCCCGCGTCCTCACCGTTTCAACTGGCGGATCGGAAAAAGGATATTCGCCCCTCTTTGTATCTTATCTTTATATTGTCAAAAACCCCCAATAGCAAAACCCCTGCCCATCAAATGCTGGAAAAAGATGATTCCTCGATACTCCCCTAAAAAACGGAGGGGTGTCCCAGCAAGAGACTTGTTCGTAATTAATTCTGCTTGATATTTTGGGCAAATGATATAAAGTGTGTAATTTGATTTTGGGGAAACATCGGAAATTAATCAAGGATACTCATATGAAATACTGGCGGGCCCCGCTGGATACGAATGAAATTCAGGTTATCCGGGGAAAAGTTTATATTATCAAGGATCGGTGCAAAGGGTGCGGGTACTGCATTGAATTCTGTCCCAGGGAAGTCCTGGAATTTTCAAAAGAGTTCAACGTAAAAGGGTATCATCCGCCGGTTGTCAAATCAGACGGCTGTCTGAACTGCCATTATTGCGAACTTCTGTGCCCGGAATTTGCCATTTATACGAAGGAAGTTGAAGTTGTGGAGAAGGAAGAGCATGCAGGATAATTACCTAAAAAAACAGGAAAACGGATGAAACCAAAAGTTCTAACAGGTGAGCATTTTATAAATGGCGATATTGCGTGCGCTGAAGGGGCTATCGCCGCGGGATGTACGTTTTTCGGGGCGTATCCGATTACACCGGCCACTGAAGTGGCGGAACGCATGTCCGAAAGACTTCCGGATGTTTGCGGCGTGTTTATTCAGATGGAAGATGAGATCGCTGCCATGACATCCATTCTCGGCGCAGCCTGGACCGGTGTTAAAACCATGACCGCGACGTCTGGCCCGGGATTCAGTCTGATGATGGAAACCGTGGGGTTGTCTGTTGTCACGGAAACTCCATGCGTGGTGGTGAACGTTCAGCGGGGCGGGCCGTCCACAGGCCTCCCAACTATGGGGGCCCAGGCGGATATGATGCAGGCCAAATGGGGGTCTCATGGGGACTATGAGATTATCGCCATTGCCCCGTCATCGCCCCAGGAGATGTTCGACCTGACCATCGAAGCGTTTAACCTGAGCGAAAAATACCGGGTGCCGGTATTTATCATGTCTGATGAAGTGGTCGGGCATATGAGTGAAAAAGTGGTAATCCCGGAAGCAAAAGAGATCAAAACAATTGCCCGCATCAAGCCCAGAGGCCGCAAGGATCAGTTCAAACCGTTTCAGCCGGAGGAAAACGGTGTGCCGCCTATGCCGGCAATCGGTGATGGATATAATGTTCACGTAACCGGCCTGACTCATGATGAACAGGGATATCCGGTCATGTCCGTGGAGGCCCAGAAGGATATGATGGGGCGGCTGTTGAGCAAGATAAGGGATAATCTCGATGACATCATCCGGACTGAAGAATATTTGCTGGATGACGCGGACATTGTGATTGTTTCCTACGGCGTTTCAGCCCGGACCGCTTTTACGGCGGTTGACATGGCCCGTGAGATGGGAATCAGAGTTGGCCTGCTTCGTTTGATCACGGTTTGGCCGTTTCCGGAAGAGATGATCCGTGATTTGTCCAAACGTGTAAAAGGTTTTGTCACCGTTGAGATCAATATGGGCCAGATCAGCCGGGAAGTTCAGCGTTGTGTCGGATCAAATGTACCGTCATATCTGGTGGGGCACGCAGGGGGGACGGTTATTACACCGGATGAAGTCATTAATTTGATTAAAGAGGTATTCATGGTGACGAATCACCACTGTATCAATAAATAAACTTATCCATCATTTCAAACGATTATGGATAAGTTACATAGAAGGTATTCTGACAAAATGGCAAAAGCAAATCAAAAAGTGCATCCGCTTGAGGAACTGATTCGAACAGAGCGGCTTCCGCATATCTGGTGTCCCGGATGCGGGGTGGGAACGGTTTTTTCCGCCTGTCTTTCCGCGATACAGGAGACCGGTATTGATCATAAAAAGTTTACAATGATTTCAGGCATCGGGTGTTCCGGCCGTGGCGCCGGTTATGTGAAGCTGGATTCCTTTCATACCACCCATGGACGGGCGATTCCATTTGCCTCAGGTATTAAGATGGCCAATCCGTCATTGAATGTTATTGTGTTTTCCGGTGATGGCGATTTGTTTGCCATCGGCGGAAACCATTTTATCCATGCTGCCCGGCGCAATATGGATATCACCGTTATTTGTATCAATAATTTTATTTACGGCATGACCGGCGGGCAGGTGGCAGCCACCACCCCGCATATGGATCGTTCGGCTACAACACCTTACGGTAACCCTGAAACTCCGTTTAACCTGCCACTGATGGCATATGCGTCCGGTGCCACGTATGTGGCCCGGTGGACCATGATTCACTCCCGGGATTTAACTGATTCGTTCGTTGAGGCCATTAATCATAGAGGATTTTCATTTATTGAAGTCCTTTCGCCCTGTCCGATTAATTACGGACGGCGCAATAAGATAAAATCATTGAATATGCTTAAAATGTTTGCCGACAATACCATCATCAAAAACAATGCGGATCCGGCCCAACTGGATATTGATTTTAAAAAGGGTATTGTGCTGGGTAAATTTGTCGATATCGATAAACCCACACCGGATGAGAATTACGAAAAAATATGTGCGATGAGGGAATAGGGAGAATATGACAAACACCAATGAAAAAAAACGTCAGGAGATCATAGTCACCGGTTTCGGCGGTCAGGGAATTATTCTGGCCGGGCGGATTCTGGGAATGGCGGCGGCTTTAGGGGACAACAAGGAAAGTACGCTGGTCCAGTCTTACGGGCCGGAATCCCGTGGAGGGGCCTGTGCCGCCCAGGTGATTATTGCTGAAGACATCATCCAGTATCCCTATATTAAGACGCCGGATCTGCTGGTCTGCATGTCCCAGTCCGCTTACGAAAAATATGTTGATGAGTTAAAACCCGACGGCATTCTGCTGACGGACCAGGATCTGGTACAACCAAAAGAAGACCGAGATTATTTTTCCATTCCGGCAACCCGGATGGCAGAAGAGCTGGGGCGCAAAATGATGGCCAATATCATTATGGTTGGTTTTACCACGGCGGTGGCCGGTGTGATATCCTTAGACTC
>JAJRPH010000270.1 GCA_024280875.1 Deltaproteobacteria bacterium
GTACTTAGCGTACCATGAAGAAACGAAGGATGAAGCGCAACAAAGAATTTGGACTTTTTACGAAGCCGCCAACTAAGAACTGATTGAAAAGTCCTTATATTCTCCTGTATAATCGATTTCATCTATCTTAATATCTGAAACTAAAGCCATTGGCGGACCGTTTTTACACCAGTCAACTGCCTGGTCAACTTTTTCAGAATCCCCTTCAAAGACCGCCTCTACGGTTCCGTCCGGACGATTTCTCACCCAACCGTTAACGCCAAAACGCTCAGCGGCACGACGGGTTTCCATCCTGAAAAAAACGCCCTGAACCCTGCCGCTGATGATTGCGTGGACTACTTTTTGACTTTTCATTAAGTCACCTTATTGTTTTATGTTAAATACGGTTTCCGAAAGGGTTGGGGCAGATGTAACAATGTAGTTCAAAAACTTAAGACAGCATATTTTCAAAATCCGATTCACTGAGTATGCAAACGCCGAGTGTCCTTGCTTTAACCAATTTGGATCCCGGCGAGTCACCAGCAACCAGATAATCAGTCTTACTGCTGATACTACCGCTAACAGCTCCTCCAGAGTCTTCAATCAGTTTTTTGGCCTGGGATCTTGTCATGGTTTCCAGTTTACCGGTCAAAACAAATGTCATCCCCTTTAAAGAAGCATCGCCCTTGGCATTATTATTTTCTTCGATAATTATGCCGCTTTTTATGAGCTGATCAATGATTTCACGATTTTTATCCTTGGCAAAAAAATCCACTATACTGTGGGCAACGACCGGACCAATTCCTTCAACTGCTTCAAGGGCTTCTGCCGTTGCACCAAAAATTGATTTAATATTTTTAAATTCAGCAGCCAATATCCGGGCAATATGTTCTCCAACATGCCTTATGCCGAGGGCAAATAGAAACCGCGCAAAACTGATCAGTTTGCTGTTCTCAATGGCTATAACAATATTTTGCGCTGATTTTTCGCCCATACGCTCCAGGTTCTTCAAAACATCGACGTTTAAAGCAAACAGATCGGCATAAGAAAAAATTAATTTTCTGTCAACCAGTTGATCAATCAGCTTATCGCCCAGACCGTCAATATCAAAGGCACTTTTGGATGCAAAATGCTTGATCTTTCCCTGGATAATTGCCGGGCATTCATCATTTACACATCGGGTGACCGATTCTTCAACATCACGGGATACCGGCATATTACAAATCGGACACACTGACGGCATAACAAATTGTCTTTCTGTTCCGCTCCGGCTGGATATTATAGACTTAACCACTTCAGGTATCACATCTCCGGCACGCTGCACAAAGACCATATCACCGATACGAACATCTTTTTTCATGACTTCATCTTCATTATGCAGGGTTGCCCGGCTGACCATGGCACCTGCCACATTCACCGGTTCCAGGTATGCAACCGGAGTCAACGCACCTGTTCGTCCGACCTGAACCTGAATATCCAACACCCGCGTCCGTTCCTGCAATGCTTTAAACTTTAATGCGATCGCCCATCTGGGGCTCCGAGAAGTCATCCCGAGCACTTGCTGATCTGAAAACCGGTCCACCTTGACAACCATCCCGTCAATTTCATAAGCAAGTTCCAGGCGTTTTGCATCCAGATCCCTGAAAAAACCTATCACTTCGGAAAGCGTCACTTTTGAAAGTATCAGCGGATTGATGCGGAATCCAAGCTGTTTAAGCGTTTTCAGCGTTGCGGCCTGAGAATCGGTTCCCAACACAGTCGCATCGCTGACATTATATATATAAATCTCCAACGGCCTCTGGGCCGTAATTGATGAATCCAATTGCCGCAATGATCCGGCGGCTGCATTTCTCGGATTGGCAAACAACGATAGATTCAGGTTCGCGCGTTCTTCATTCAATAATTTAAAATTGTCCTTGCTGATAAATATTTCACCGCGAACCTCAAGCAATGCAGGAAGCGGCTGATGGGTATTTTGCTGTAGCCGAAGCGGCACCGTCTGGATTGTTTTTACATTCGCAGTGATGACTTCGCCCCTTATTCCATCACCTCGTGTTGAGGCCATTGCCAGCACTCCGTTTTCATAAACCAACTCAACGGCAACGCCGTCTATCTTAGGTTCAGCCGTATAAAAAATATCAGTATCCATATTTAACAGTTTTCTGACGCGCTGATCAAAGCTGATCAACTCTTTTTCATTAAAACCCTTATCCAGGCTCATCATCGGCACGGTATGTGTAACAGTCTCAAATTTTTCAAGGGGCGGGGACCCGACTCTTGCGCTGGGCGAATCAGAACTTGAAAACTGCGGGAAGCTTTCTTCTAGTTCAATAAGTTCTTTCATCATGCGGTCATATTCCGCATCGGAAATGATCGGGTCGTCTAAGACAAAATAACGGTGATTGTGCTGATGAAGTCCCTGTCGTAAATGAGCAATCCGGCGCTCAATTTCAGGGTTTACTTTGTCAGTCATAAGCGTCTCTTATAAGTTGAATTAATTCATCGTTAAAAAAAATTCCGGAGAATTTCACATATCTGATAGCGGCGTTCTTTAAAAACAGGGTTTTTAAATCCCGGTTTCCATTTCAAAGAAGACAGCTCATCGGAAGCCAGTAGAATGCATCCCACATCAATATTACGAAAACTGCCAACGGAAAACAAGGCTGCTGATTCCATTTCCACTGCCAGAGCATTTTTTTTCTGAAAATATAAAACTTTTTCTTTTGTTTCGCGATAAATAGCATCCGTGGACCAGACTGGTCCTTCATGAAATGTGACTTTATTTTTAGTAAGCGCTGATTTGATGCTCGCCTGGAGTGAAACACACGGAAAGGATTCTGAACGTGGCGCTGCGGTATAATTTTTAGATGTTCCGTCGTCAATAAAGGATTTGTCCGGAATAACGACATCACCGATCCGGACATTATCGGAAATCGCCCCGCACCAGCCCCAAAAAACGATTTCACGAATACCCCATGCTACCAAGGACTCCAGCAAAATTACAGCATAGGGGGCGCCGATAAAAGGACCAATAAGCCCCAACGAAGTATTTTTATACCCGTAATTCAAACGGCTCATTAATATCCGGTGTGATTTGCTTTCACCGGTTTTCAATAAACGGTGCAAACAATCAAAATCAGGAGGGTTGGCAACCATCACGCAACGGTTACCCAGTTGCTCCGGTTTTTTACCCATTATCGGATTGATGATTGCCTCATGAGAGTTCATATCTATTTCATCGGATCAACCAGGCTGGCCATTTCGTCCTTTAGCTCGTCGATAATATCGTAAAGCCACATGACATCTTCAATAGTCAGGCGCCCGGCCTTTGCCGGTCGTCTTTCAGTTCCGTCTTTTTTCTTTAAAACACGCGGGCCAATCTGAAGTTTCGGCTCCCCTTCCCCGTATTGATTAATGGAAACCATCAGACCGGTCTCTTCGCATTTCCATTCTTTCAACGTTTTGTCTTTATCCGGATCATAACCTGCCATAACTGCACTCCTCCTTTATTTATATCTTTTCAATTTTGATTAGTTGTTATTAACGTTGATCAGGTTGAAATTTTAGAGAAATCCGCCAAAAGTTCAAACAAACCTGATATTTGTCCCAAAAGGGCCAAACGGTTTCTCCGGATATCAATATTTTCCGCCATAACCATGACATCATCAAAAAAACGGTCCACGGATTCCCGCATGGACGCAATATCGGCAAACGCCTTGTCAATATTTCCGTTTTCAATATGACCGATAACCCGTTGTTTGACGTCTTTGTACATATTAAATAAAGCAGATTCGGAATCATGCTCAAAAAGTGATTCGCTAACGGTTTGGGAAACCGTTTCAGATGAATCGGCCTTTTTGATAATATTCACCACACGCTTAAACGCTGTGGCAAGAATTTCAAAATCAGGTTCAGTTTTTAAACACTGCAACCCATGGGCCTTTTTCCAGATGGTTGGGATATTGTCTTTTGAAACAGCCAGAACAGCCGCAACTGCATCTTTTGAAATACCTTCTTCTTCCAGCAGATGCGCCATGCGCCCCTTTAAAAAGTCAATAATTTTTGCTGTCAAGGAGTAGACTTCGGATGCATCACATTTGTCAAACAGTTTCAGGCTCTCGCAAATGAGATCATTTAATGAAAATGAAAATTTATTTTCCAGGGCAATCAGAATAATCCCGTTCGCCTGGCGGCGAAGCGCATACGGATCCGAGGCTCCGGTCGGTATCAAACCGATACTGAAACACCCGCAGATCGAGTCAATTTTATCTGCGATACTTAAAACAGCGCCTTCAACTAATCCCGGCAAACGACCGCCGGCAGAGGTGGGCCGATAATGCTCCTCAATTGCTGTGGCCAGATGATCCGGCTCATTTTGTTTTTGTGCGTATACCCGCCCCATGATTCCCTGGAGTTTGGGAAATTCGATTACCGCATGACTGACCAGATCTGATTTGCATAAACCGGCGGCCCGTAAAATCCAAGTGGTCTGATTTTCATCCAGATTTTGAGTTGCTGCTATAAAAATTACCAGTTTTTCTATCCGACAAATTTTGTCATACATGGATCCCAGATCGGCCTGGAATAAAACAGACTTTAACTTTTCTTTCTTTTCATCAAGAGAACTTTTTAAATCCGTATTAAAAAAGAATTGGGCATCCGCCAGCCGCGCCCTTAAAACCCGTTCATGACCTTTTGCAACAAGGTCCATGTCATTGGCTTTAGTATTATTAACGGCCACAAAATACGGCATCAGATTCCCCTGATGATCCTCAACCGCAAAGTATTTTTGATGAACCCGCATGGCAGTAATTAATATCTCACGGGGGAGCTCAAGAAATTCATTGTCAAAGCGGCCCACCACTGCTGCCGGATATTCAACCAGATTGGTGACGGTATCCACCAGCTCATCATCCGGGATCACCTGGCCGTTGATTCGGGCAACTACTTCGTTCATCTGCGTAACAAGTTTATTTTTACGCTGGCTGATATCCGCCATTACAAAAGCTTCAGATAGAATGTCAAGATACTGATCCGAAGAAGATAATTTCATTTTTTTTGGCGCCATAAAACGATGCCCGAATGTATTTCTGCCACTTTTCACATCACCTAACTGAAACGGAATTACATCTTTTCCCAAAAGCGCTACAATCGAATGAATCGGCCGGGCAAATTGAATTTTCAGGGCTGCCCAGTGCATAGTTTTGGGAAAGTATATGGACAATATAGCTTCCGGAAGGATTTCCTTTAATACTGTTTTAGCCGCAATGTCTCGCTCGATTTTAACGGCATATATATAACGGCCCTTTTCAGTTTCCTTGATCTTTAACTGTTTTGGCGATACACCGATTTTCTCTGCGAATTTTTGTCCCGGGACAGTCGGATTGCCGCTGTCATCCATACCGATCCGTTCAGGCGGTCCCATCAATTCGACAGACAGCAAAGCCTGCTTTTCCGCCACATCGTCAACGATAATGGTCAAACGCCTGGGCGTTCCGTAAATATTAATTTTACCGTGCGCAATACGGGCATCTGCCATTTTTTTCAACAAAATGGATGAAAACGATTCTAATGCCGGATGAATATATCCAGCCGGGATCTCTTCGGTTCCGATTTCCACCAATAACCGATTCATAGTTACTCCTGTTAATTCTGTTCATTATTTCAGTAAAGGAAATCCCATAGCCTCCCGCTGCTTTACATAGCCTTCAGCGCAGGCGCGGGCAAGATTTCTAATCCGTGCGATATATCCGGTACGTTCCGTCACACTGATCGCACCACGGGCATCCAGCAAATTAAACATATGAGAACATTTCAAACAATATTCATATGCAGGCAGCACCAGCTTCGCATCAATTGCGTGTTTGGATTCTGCCTCAAACATGCTAAAAAGATTAAACAGCATGTCGATATCAGCTACTTCAAAGTTGTACGTTGACTGTTCAACCTCATGCTGGTGATGGACGTCTCTATAAGTAATCGTGGGATTCCACTGAATGTCAAATACATTATCGACCCCCTGGAGATACATACAGATCCGTTCCAGTCCATAGGTGACTTCCACCGGGACCGGATGCACATCAATACTGCCGGCCATCTGAAAATAGGTAAACTGGGTAATTTCCATCCCATCCAGCCAGACCTCCCAGCCAAGGCCGGCAGCGCCAAGAGTTGGAGATTCCCAGTCATCTTCAACAAAACGAATATCATGATCTAAAGGATCAATACCCAAAACCTTCAGGCTCTGGAGATACAATTGCTGAATATTTTTAGGAGACGGCTTGAGGATAACTTGAAACTGGTAATAATGCTGCAATCGATTCGGGTTTTCGCCGTATCGTCCGTCCGTTGGCCTTCGGGATGGTTGCACATACGCTACATTCCAAGGCTCCGGGCCAAGTGCTTTCAATAATGTTGCTGGATGAAAAGTTCCGGCACCGACTTCCATATCATATGGCTGAACCAGTACACATCCCTTTTGGGACCAGAATTTTTGAAGTCCAAGAATCACATCCTGAAAATACATATTTTTATCCTTATTATTTATAAATATAAAACGATTTTTTCTAAACCTTGCAGATCTGGTATTAATCCGGTCCTGTTAATAATCCGTTTGAATCAATATCTATATCCAAAAGACAAGCTTCTTTTCTTTGGCAAAGGATTTTCTCCCACACGGTTTTTAAATTAGATATTTTCCCCTTATTACCCAGCGCCCAGACACAGCCACCGCCTCCTGCACCGGTAAAGCGAGCCCCGCAATCATAATCAAGTGCAGAATTGACCAGCTGTAAGCCGGTTTTATCCAGAACATCCGGTGTCATCTCAACCCGGATGGCTGTTTCACGATTTAAATGCTTCACTGCGTCACTGATATCAGATGAAGCAAAAGCATCAACAAACGCACGGGTGCAGCCGGTAATTTCGACCCACTGGGTTCTGCATTCACCGGAAATAAACTGTTTTACCCACTGGCTGTTAATATTTATGGATTCATGAGGGATACCGCAATATGCCAGCAGCATGTGTTTTGATAATGCTTCATATTGTTCCGGATTCCAAATCGACCGGCGGATAAACGGTTGAGGGTCCCCGGCGCCGTTCCAGTACCAGGCATTGATGCCCCCATAAACAGCTGCCAGTTGATCCTGAAGACCGCACGGAACACCGGCCACACTTTCTTCAATGCCATGGGCCAGCAGCGGAATCTGTTCATGAACAACCATCGGTCGGCCTGATTTTTCCAGCAGTCTGTTAAATGCCGCAATCAGCGCAACTGCGGCAACCGAAGATCCGCCCAACGCACTACGCGGCGGAGAGTCTGATTCAATAATAATATGAATGCCGTCAATCTGAAAATACGCTGTAATGGCAAACATCAGTCCCATGGGATGGTCAAAAGGAAGCTTTGCAATAGGGGACTCTGTGCTTTCAAACCCCTTGGAAGATATTTTAATATGTCCTTTTTGAAACGGGACAATGCGGACCCGGGTCCGCATGGCAAGAGCAATATTGAAAGTACAGGGATTAAGATATGACAGGGGATAATAAAAACTGCTGATATCCAGTGTGCCGCCCATATCAATCCGACAGGGTGCGGAGGCGGTTATTAATTCAGATTTTAATATTTCGTTTATTTTACTGTTCATCAGTTTATTAAAAGCCGGTCATTAAAACCGGCTGAATTTAAATTATGGCATCTGTGACCGTAAATTTCGCAGAAACTTAAGGCTTTTGGGTTCTTTCCCGATATGAAAAACAACAAATTTTTCAAGGAGCTGAAGTCCTTCTCTTAAAGCGTTCTGGCTGAATTTAAGTCGCCCGGCTGTTTTTAAATCATTTTCCTGAATCCATAGAAGCTGTTTAACAGTGCCTTTGGTAAGGTTCAGGGAGGACAAACTGCTTGATGAACATCCTTTACATAGTATCCCCCCCTTTGCAAGTTCAAAAAAAAGGTGACTGCCTTTGCTATCATTCATTTTTATATGGCACTTGGCGCACTCTGAAAAATTCGGGGACAGGCCTGAAAAACTTAAAAACCGAAGTTGAAAAATGATGCTTATTTCCTCATTGCTAATAATACCGGAAGAAAGAGAATCAAGGCAGTAACGGAGAAAATAATAAATACGGGTCTGTTCTTTTCCATCTTCCAGCCAGAGATTAATCAGTTCCGCCCAGTAACTCGCATAAGATGTTTTCATAATATTGCCGCGAATACCTGAAAACGGATTTTCCAATGCAGCTTCCTGCAAAACCGCCATTCCTCGGCCTCGCGGCGTCCTGCATTCGATCTGGAGTAGAGAAAAAAGATCCAGTAATCCGGGAAACCGTTTGCGGCTTTTTTTGGCATTCTTTGCTATGACAGTAATCTTGCCTTTTGCCAATGACAGCAGAGTTATAATCAGGTCATAATCACCATAAGATGACCGTCGAAGCAAAATAGCAGGGGTAGAAAATGTTGACATGGATCGTTCAAATTATTTATTTTGATTGAGGCAGCTCAATATATGCAACGTCACCACTTTTTCCTGGAATAAAGACCGGCTTCTCATTTAATAAAATTTTTATACCAGCGGCATTGTCCACCTGTAAATTAATCTTTGCGGATGCTTCCAGTTCCATATGGTCCATGGGATGCAGCGAATACTCCATGGGGTCTGAATCATCAATCGCAATTTTCAACAAAGTATCTTCGACTGCGTCTATCTGCAAAAACAGTTTGTCATTTTGATTCTCGGCAAATGAATTAGTTGTAGACTCTTCCATCGCGCCGGAAGCATTATCATCTATTTTTTCTGTATGTTTTTCCACGGCTTTATGGAACGGATTCGCCGGGGAACCATAAATGATATAGACGGTTAATACTATGATGAATATCATCAGCCCTGTCAGCAAAAACATCCAGGACAGAACTTTTTTATTGCAATTAAAAAACTTTGCATCCGCTGTTTGATTTTTTTCATACGCAGACCGATTGATTTCATAACGATCGACAATATCATTACCGTCAACACCAATAAATCCGGCATATGCCCTGAGAATCCCTTTGACATAAACCCCATCGGGCAGATGTTGATGTTCTTCAGCCTCGATGAGCAACAGTTGCCGTACACTGATTCGTATTTCACCAGCGACTGCTTCAATTGGTATCCCCATCTGAATTCGCATGGATTTGAGATAACTTCCGAACGCCATGAAAGAGGGATCCGGATTCAATATGGTGTCATGCAATTTATTTTCCCGATAATTTACATAAAAATTTTTACCGAATAATTTTAATCGATGCGTCCTCCCGAAGATGCTCAACCCATGACTGAAATTTTTCATTTACCGATTGCTCATAAAGCAACTTTCTTATTTCATCAGTCACTTCGTTTAATGACCGCCCGCCCGTATCTTCAATTTTTTCAACATAGAATATCTGATATCCCTGATCAGTTTCAACAATTGACGAAATTTCTCCGGACTTGAGTTCTTTTATTGCAGTCTGAATATTTTCAGTCAGTTCATCAAGCGAAAAAAGTCCAAGTCGACCGCCTTCTCCGGCATTCATGGCTTCGGAATTTTTTTTCGCCATCTCTTCAAATGATGACCCTTCTTCAAGCTGATTATAAACAGCTTCAATCCGGGAATAAACTGTTTGCTTAGACTGCATATCCATACCAACCGGATAGGTCATCATAATATTTCGCAGCGTATATTTTTTCTTAGATGCGTATTTATCCGGATTATTTTCATAGTAATGATTAATATCCGATTCGGTGATAATAATTTTAGATTTTATGTTTATGTTTACCAGTTTATTCCTGAGAATCTGCCGTTTAATCTCATCGCGGTATTCCGCCATGCTGACACCACTGGCAGTCAATGCCTTTCGCAGGTCTTCATCAGAATAATAATTCATCGCCTTAACCTGCTCAATGGCATTATCAAGTTCTCTTTCTTCAACAAAAATGCCGGAATTCCTTATTTCCTGATCCGCCAGTTTTTCATCAATCAGGTTATTTAAAACCTCTGTTCGAATGTTATAGATTTCTTCTTTTTCCTTATCAGGGGAATACCTCATTACCCGGATCTGTTCTTCAAATCGGGATACCGCCTTGTTGAGCTCCACAAGGCGAATAATATCATCATTCACGACAGCAACAATACGGTCAACAACCTCGGCTGATACCGCGACACGGACAGGCAATGCGGCAGTCGCCAGACATATGGCAAGAATGGAGCCAAAAAAATATTTTTTCATTAACGCAAACGAACAAATTTTATTAATCATGATTTTAAAACCGATCTTAGGTGTAAATAAATTGTTATTATAATTAATAGTTTGAAATTATTAAAATTTATTCAATTAACATATCCGGCAATCTCCATCAAGATATTTTTGGTTTGCGCAATAATTCCACCCAGCCCTTGTCCGTTAAGCAGGACCTTAAGACCATTATCCGGCATAAAATAATATTGTTTTGGATTTTTATCCACCATTTCAAGCACCGCAAACGGACGTTTTTGGTGTAGTTCCGAGAACCAGATAAAAAGCATCTGCTCATTTAAATCCAGTTTTTTAACCCCTGCCTTGATCGAAATAATTTTCAACATAATTTTTAACAGCAGATTACCCGCCTCTATCGGTAAGCTACCAAATCTATCACTCAATTCTTCCTTGAAATCCGCTACTTCCTTCAATTCCATCATTTTCGCCAACCGACGGTAAGCCATGAGCCGCTGGTCAATATCCGGAATATACGATTCGGGAATAAATACCGACATCGGAACATTAATTTCAGGCTCCAGCTTTTCAACAACCGTTTCGCCTTTTAATGTCGCAATGGAATCCTCCATCAGCCTTAAAAACATATCATACCCGACTGCGGCAATATGTCCGGATTGAGACACGCCCAGTGCCGCGCCTCCGCCTCTGATTTTCATATCATTCATTGCAATCTGAAAGCCGGCCCCAAGCCCGGTATGCTCCATTAAAACCCTGAGTCGCTTTTCCGCATCACGGGTCAGTGCGGCTTCCTTTGCAATAAGAAGATACGCATACGCCTGTTCGTTCGAGCGACCCACGCGCCCTCTTAACTGATAAATCTGCGCCAGACCGAAACGATCCGCGCGATTAACAATTATCGTATTGGCATTGGGGATATCCAGGCCCGACTCGACAATGGTGGTGCATACCAGCATATCGATTTCTTTATTCAAAAATTGAAACATGGCCTTTTCGAGTTTATCTTCATTCAACCGGCCATGGGCCACTGCCAGTCGAACTTCCGGAACCAGTTCTTTCAGATATTTCGCAATATTCCATATAGTATTGATATTATTGTGGATAAAAAATATCTGGCCCTTGCGATCCATTTCCTTTTGAATGGCTTCGGTAACGATGACCGGATCAAATTCAGATATATATGAGATGATCGCCTGCCGATGTTCCGGTGGTGTCTGGATAACACTGATATCCCGCACCCCCATCAAAGACATGTGCAATGTTCGGGGAATCGGTGTGGCCGTCATTGACAAAACATCGATATTTTTCCGCATTTTTTTCAATTTTTCTTTATGCTTGACGCCAAAACGCTGCTCCTCATCGATTACGGCCAAGCCTAAATCTTTAAACTTGATATCTTTTTGAACCAAACGGTGGGTGCCGATGACTATATCGGTTTTCCCTTCTTTTAACCTGTCCAGGATTTCCAGTTGCTGTTTTTTGCTCCTAAACCGGCTCAAACAGTCAATATTTACCGGATATCTTTCAAAACGTTCGGAAAAGGTTTTGTAATGTTGTTCGGCAAGGAGTGTCGTGGGAACCAGGATAGCCACCTGTTTACCATCATTGACTGATTTAAAAGCTGCCCGGAGAGCAATTTCAGTCTTTCCGTAACCCACATCACCGCATATCAGCCGATCCATGGGAGATGCGTCTTCCATGTCGCAAAGCACATCATCAATGGCTTTGAGTTGATCAGATGTTTCTTCGTACGGGAAACTTGCTTCAAAATCCTGGTAGTAATTATCCGGCGGTGTAAATGCATATCCTTTGATACCTTTCGTGAAGAATACAAGGCAAGCAGTTCGCCGGCTATTTTTTCAACTGATTTTTTTGCTTTCGCCCGGATCCGTTGCCAGGATTTGCCGCCCATTTTATCCACGACCGGTTTAATACCATCAACACCCATATATTTCTGGGCCATATCCAGACGATCAACCGGAAGATAAAGTTTATCGTCATCCTTGTAAACCAATAAGAGATAATCGTTTACAATCCCTTCAAAGGATAATTTCTCCAGGCCTCGGTAAATACCAATGCCATGTTCAATGTGGACAACCAGATCGCCGGCATTTAATTCGCCAAAATCAAGAAGGGCAGTCTTTATTCCCCTGGTTTTTTTCTTCGACCGGCGGCGGCGCTGCTTGGAACCGAATATTTCATTCTCCGTTATAATTGCAAGGGATTCGTCATACCATACAAATCCGGTCGAAAGATTGCCCAGACAGACATAAATTCCTGTTTTTCGATATTTAATTTTCTCAACCGGAGCCTCGGTCAGACGGGGGTAAATTTCGTATGGCGCGACTAAAGACTGGAGTCTCTTTATCTGAGATTCAGAACTGCAGACAATCAATATTAAAAATCCGGCAGACTGTTTTTCGTTAATCCACTCGGAGAACGGCGCAAGAATATGTCTGTCTTTTTTTTCTTCTAACAAAGCCGAGCTGATTTCCGTATTGTTTTGTACTGAAAAATCAATACGGAAAACGGGTTGCCCGCTTTCATGGTTCGGTGTCATTAATGGAAGTTCGCAAAACAGCAATCGTTTTTCTTCTTTTATCCGTTCTTTTACAGATGTCCATTTTAAATATAAAGTCTCCGGATCTACACTAAGTCTTTCATCCTGCAATGCATCCAGATAATTTTTAGCCGCCTGCCCTTCCGCATACAGCGCAGCTTTATCGAGTGCCCCAGAGTTGGATTCTATCCATAACGAATTTTCCGGAACATAGTCAAACAGGGTATCAAGCTGCTGGTACACCAGCGGCAAAAGGCTTTCAATGCCTGGAAAAACTCCTTCTTTACGGATTCGCTCAATAAATTCCTCCGCTATCTGAGAGGATAACCCGTTTTCATCAACCTGATCCCGGATTCTGCGAACGGTCTGATTCATGCGTGATTTTTCAAGAACGGTTTCCCGTGCCGGCAGAATAACAGCTTCATTCACGCTTTCGATCTTGCGCTGGGTTGCAGATGAAAAAAAACGGATGGATTCGACGGTATCCCCAAAAAGTTCAATGCGCAGGGGTTCGGGATACAGAGGGGAATAAATATCAATTATGCCACCGCGAACAGAATATTCACCAAAATCCTCTACAAGGGTTACGTGCGTATATCCACCGGAATGCAGCTTGGCGATTAAAATATCCCGGTCAATTTCTTCACCACACATCAGCAATTCGGCATAGTCACAAAGGACTTGTTTTGGAATCAGACGCTGAAGCAGGGTTTCAACGGGTGTTACAACAATCTTAGGGGAATTGTTTACCGCTAAATTATAAAGCGTATGGATTCGATTCGCCGCAGTCACATTATGATATGAAGCTCGCTTAAACGGTAAAATATTATACGAAGGAAAAAGTATAATTTCCGGTGTGTCATTATCAGCAAAAAAGTGCAGGTTTTCAGAAAACTCTTCACACGCCTTAAAATCCTGAAGAACGAGGACCTGGGTATTATGTATTTCCCGGCTCAACCGTGAAATAAGATATGCCCTTTCAGTGATGCCAATACCGTTGCACCGAACAAAGTTTTGTCCCTGGCGAACAGATTCAATTAATAAATGTATCTTATTCTCACCAGCGAACTTATCCATAATTGATAATCTTCCTGAATGTAATGATTATTTGAAGGAATTGAAACATCCATCTCCTCTAACTCATAAATTTTATGGTAAAAGTCATCTTAAATGACTGATAAAAACAGCTTGACGGTCATATACGGTCATGCTAAATAATCATGATATTTTTTGACTCTGTTAAAGTGCCGACGTAGCTCAGCTGGTAGAGCAACGCATTCGTAATGCGTAGGTCAGCGGTTCAATTCCGCTCGTCGGCTCCACCTTCTTTTATTAAAGTTCTCACTTTAATAAATTGAGTTATCTTTCTTAACAAAACTTTAACCTAAATTACAATCCGCATTTTTATTTTTTTGAAATTCCTGTCCAAATCATTTTATTAAGATGCGATGCTACAAAGTGCAAATTCTGAGATGAAAAATAGTCTCACGGTATAAAATCGCTGATGATCGACAAATTGGACGTTTTACACCGTTGTAATTAAAAAAAAAGAAAAAAATCAAACCGATATATGTTTAAAAAATATAAATTTTCTTGACATATTCATCATATATATTTATTTATAATTATATTAGTTATATTTGCATTATATAAAAATTATTCTCAATAATAAGAATTAGATACAAACCTTCTTGTTTTAGCAATTAATAATCGGGATAACCATTTCAACCTATTGAAAAACATGAATTTACCGGATGAAATCACTCTAAAAGAGGAGATTAAAGTAATCGCGGATAAAATCGATGCGATCATCAATACGGTAAATCAGTATTATCCGGTGGATCAGGAATCGAACTCAGCCAAAAATGAAAAATTTGATCATCAGAATACTTAATTAAACTTAAATTGAATATATGGTTACTATTCTAATCAGCCGACGTAGGAGGCACAATGGCATTAACAAAAAATAAAATCGTAGAACATGTAAATGATCTTGGGTTTACAAAGAAAAAATCCGTTGATATTGTTGAATCGCTTCTTGAAATTATTAAAAGTAGCCTTGAAAATGGTGAAGATGTTCTGGTTTCAGGGTTTGGTAAATTCTGTGTTAAACAGAAATCCACACGGCGCGGGAGAAACCCGGCAACCGGCGAAGACCTTCTCCTGGATGAAAGAAATGTTGTAACTTTCAAATGCTCCGGTAAATTAAGAGAAAGCATCAACAATAAGTAATTATACCCGTCCATGCCAATTCACTGAGTTGAATAAGCAGCCTGCGAAGCATCATTTTTATTATCAAAAAATGTTTCGGGGAATATTCCACTTCTTTTGTGGTTGAATATTCCCCGACCTATATATTTAAAACCAAAAGGCTTTCTCAATACCAGAGAAGGCCTTTTGTCTTCCATCCCCCCTGGCGGTATCCTCAAAAACCAAATTCTTAACGACCCTTCTTTTCTTCTCCCTTCATCCTTTCAACACACAATATTCACGAATCATTTTACAACGAAATATTATATATTTTCAGCTTATGTAAAAGCGATGGATGACTTATTTCAAGCAGCTTTGCAGCCTTTGTACGATTGCCTCCGGTTGATTCAAGAGCCCTTTGGATCAAATTTTTTTCTAAAATTTCTTTCCCGGCTTTGATGGAAAAACCTTTAAATATTTCTTCAATTGAATGAGACTGCTTCGTATTATTTAACAATTTATAAGGGAGGTTATCACGTACCAGCATATCTCCTTCGCTCATCACAACGGATCGCTCAATCACATTCTCCAGTTCCCGGACATTCCCCGGCCAGCTATGCTGAAGCAGCAGCGACATGGCTGAAGGCATGATACCTGTAATTTTCTTACCAAGCTTCACGTTAAAACGATCAATGAAATACTCACACAATAAGGGAATATCTTCTGAACGCTCAATCAGCGGCGGAAGTCGAATCGGCAGAACATTTAAGCGATAAAATAAATCTTCGCGAAAATTGCCATTCTCAACTTCTTTTTCAAGATTTTTTGATGTTGCAGCGATAACACGCACATCAATCAGCCTTGACTGGGTATCACCGACAGGTCTCACTTCATTATCCTGAAGAACCCTTAAAAGTTTCACCTGAAGCGTGAAAGGAAGATCTCCAACTTCATCAAGAAAAATAGTCCCGCCGTTTGCCGCTTCAAACAATCCTATATGATTTTTATTTGCTCCGGTAAATGCACCCTTCCTATAACCAAACAACTCACTTTCAAGCAAAGCTTCAGGTATTCCACCACAATTTATTGGAATAATAGCCTTATGTGCTCTATTGCCACCATAGTGAAGCCCGCGCGCAACCAATTCTTTTCCGGTACCGCTAGCGCCGGTAATCAGAACTGTGGTATCGTACTGTGCGACTTTTTCCGCAAGCTTAAATACGGATTTCATTGCCTTGCTTTTGGCAATCATTTTCCCGAAACTTGATTTTTCAGCAATTTCTTTAATCTGTTCTTTTAAGATAATGTTTTCATTTTTGAGTCGCTCACGTTCATCTGCTTTGCGAAGCGTCAGCAGAACTTCATCTGTTTTAAACGGTTTTGAAATGTAATCATAGGCACCCAGCTTCATCGCTTCCACGGCTGTTTCAATACTACCGTATGCGGACATCATAATTACATTGCTGTTTTCAATTTTATCGGCCGCAGTTTTTAAAAACGTAATGCCATCCATGTTCGGCATCCGGATATCGCAAAAAATAAAATTGTAATAAATTTCATCAATCTTCTGCAGGGCTTCCAGTCCGTCTGCTACGGCATCCACAACAAAGCCGGATTCATTCAGCAGTGCTGTCAGCATATGCCGCATATTTGATTCATCATCAATAATCAGTATACGTTTTTCCATAGGCGCCTTCTGAAAATCTCTTGTTAAGTTGGGTTGGACTTTTCAAAATAAACAAAACTTGATAAATATTTACTCGAAAAAAAATCATCTCTCCTGATACATGGGTAGAAAAATCGTTATTGTGCTCCCTTGTCCGATTTCGCTGGCCGCAGCAATCCTTCCGCCAGCCTTCTCGACGATCATGTAGCTGACAGAAAGACCAAGGCCGGTTCCCTTACCGGGATCTTTTGTCGTAAAAAACGGATCAAAAATATAATCCATCACCTCCCCAGAAATACCGGAACCGTTATCAATCACTTTCAGCAATAACGTCGCTTTATTATTCAATGCCGATTTTTTATTTTCCGGGATGAATTCAGAGACAATATGGATGCATCCTTTCACCTTCTTGTCAGATGATTTAATCGCGTCTGCCGCATTAATTAACAGGTTAACCAAAACTTGGCGTATCTGATCACCGTCAATATTTACACTATTTGGAATATCGTCTAACAGACAGTCAATTTTAATGTCGGACATAAACGGCTGGCCCGACATCATCGCAACAACATCCCTGACAAGAACATGCATTGAAACAATCTTGCAGTCAACCGATGAACTCCTGGAAAAATCAAGTAATTGTCGAATAACCGTGTTGATTCGGTTAATTTCATCTTGAGCGCGTTTTAAAAAATCCTGTCCGACATCATCGTTTCTCAGATTTGGGCGTGTTTTTAAAAGATCCAGATAACCCAGCACGATACCAATGGGATTACCGATTTCATGAGCAATGCCGGCTGACAAACGACCAACGGAAGCCAGTTTTTCCGTTTTAATAATCTCATGTTGGGCGTTTTTTAATTCATTATTCGCCTTTTCAAGTTCGTTAAGCGAACGACGAAGGTTTTCCTTATCCGTTTCGATCGTATCGACCATATGATCCAAGGCCTTCGACAATTGATTAAACTCCTGGTAATTTTTGCCATGCACAAAGTACATGCGGTCTTTTTTCCTGAAATCATCAGTCATTTTTATGAACCGGTGAATCGGCCGGATAATCAGCCGCGACAAGCGATAAATGCCAAATAACAAAAGAATGATAAAATTTGCAATCACATATAAAACAATATTTTTTTGAGAATTCCGCAATACCTGATAAATATAATCAAGCGAAATAACAATCATTTTGACACCCGATTTTTCACTGTCTTTTCCGACAATCGGTTCGGATATCAGTACATATTTTTTCTGGTGCCAGAATACGCCGAACGTGTTTCCAAAAAATTCAGTCACTGAATCATCCTCTTTAATTGTCTGATTCACTATTTTATTGATTTCTTTTTGCAGATCAATATTCGCATCTCCATAATGATAATTCATACCATTATTTAAACGAATATAAAGATAAGTAATGAACGAAACATTAACCACCTGCGCTATCTTTCCATCAGACAATTCAGTGTCTGGGTGTAAATGATCAGATAATGGACCGGGAAGCGACATTAGAAGCTGCCTTCCCTGCGACACGCGCTCCTGAATCATGCTTTTCTGAATGATATTAACGATGACAAAATCAGACAGCAACACGCTCAACAAGATAATAACCGCCAGGTTTCCGGCAATTTTGGATTTTAGGCTTTGAAAAAACATAGATAGGGGTCTTCATTCTTGGCAAATTAAGTTCCGTCTCAATCTGTTCGCAGATAATGAATAACATGTTGTCAAATGTTTGTAAAGAATGAGTGATGATCAAAAATTATAATCATATGAGCCTTGAGGCCAGGTGTTTTGAGTTAAAACAAAAAAAAGCCCCGTACCTGAAAGTTCAGGAACGGGGCTTTTATAAAAGATTTTTCGGCGGCGACCTACTCTCCCACACAGCTGCCCGTGCAGTACCATCGGCGCTAAAGGGCTTAACTTCCGAGTTCGGGATGGTTTCGGGTGTTTCCCCTTTGCTATAACCACCGAAAAAAAATGTATGCGATATAAACTCATCAAAACGCTCAACTCAAAAAGATTGTGGCTAAGCCTCACGGCCTATTAGTACCGGTAAGCTTAACACATTGCTGTGCTTACACACCCGGCCTATCAACCTTGTAGTCTTCAAGGGGCCTTCAGGTCGTATGTTTCCATACAACGGGATATCTTATCTCGAGGTGGGCTTCCCGCTTAGATGCTTTCAGCGGTTATCCTTTCCGAACTTAGCTACCCAGCTATGCCGCTGGCGCGACAACTGGACCACCATTGGTTCGTCCATCCCGGTCCTCTCGTACTAAGGACAGATCCTCTCAAATATCCTGCGCCCGCAAAAGATAGGGACCAAACTGTCTCACGACGTTTTAAACCCAGCTCACGTACCACTTTAATTGGCGAACAGCCAAACCCTTGGGACCTGCTTCAGCCCCAGGATGTGATGAGCCGACATCGAGGTGCCAAACCTCCCCGTCGATGTGA
>JAJRPH010000271.1 GCA_024280875.1 Deltaproteobacteria bacterium
AAAGTCAGATTCCGATGGCAAAGAAAAAAGCTCCAAATTTGAGGCGCGCAAATCCTGAGTGATGATTTGTACTTAGCGTACCATGAAGAAACGAAAGATGAAGCGCAACAAAGAATTTGGACTTTTTACGAAGCCATCAATTTTGGCAGAAAGCAGGATAACGGTATGGAACTGAAAAATAAGGTCGCATTGGTTCTGGGCGGCGTTAAAGGGATTGGAAAGGCCATCGGGCTTGATTTGATCAAACAGGGTGTAAAGGTTGCACTGACGTATTATGATTGGGAGGAATCCCTTGAAGAAATGAAGCGTGATTTTGCCGCCGCTGGAAAAGATCACCTGATAATCAAGGTTAACCTTCGTAATACTGATGAAATCAACGGGGTCATTGAGCTGATCATTGATCATTTCGGAAGGCTGGATATTCTAATTAATAATATTGAACGGGGCGGGTGGCCGGTGGTCCATGGTGCGTATACCCGCGAACAGTGGGATCTTGAGATGGAAACCACGCTCCGGGCTAAAAAATGGGTATTTGAAGCAGCATTGCCCTGGCTGAAGAAGTCGGATGATGCCTGCGTGATCAACTTTTCATCCATTGCCGGTATTGTGGGCCGGTCCGGTCCGGCCGGTTATATTTTTAATGAGGGGTATTCTCTGGCAAATCGCGGGGTATCCCTTTTAACGGAAACATGGGCTCGGTTGGGGGCGCCTACGATTCGCGTTAATGAGATTATGCTGGGTTTTTTTGAAACACGGCATGCCGAAAAAACAAGAGGGTGGGGGTTGCTGACAGATGCCCAGAAGCAGGCGCTGGTGGAACACACGCTGTTAAAACGGACCGGAAAAATCAAAGACATGGTGCAGGCAGTTTGCTTTATTATAAAGGATGCGCCTTTCATGACCGGCAGTGTGATCCGTTTAGACGGGGGATACTGCATTGGTGGGGATTTGGTGGCGGATATGCCGCAAGGCGTCGAATAACTGATGGCTTCCTAAAAAAATCAATTTCTTCGTTGCGTGCGCCCTTCATCACTCAACGT
The DNA here is from genome assembly GCA_024280875.1 of Deltaproteobacteria bacterium. Taxonomy (GTDB): domain Bacteria; phylum Desulfobacterota; class Desulfobacteria; order Desulfobacterales; family Desulfosalsimonadaceae; genus SURF-3. The sequence goes on from JAJRPH010000271.1 coordinate 1,041, forward strand.
ACATTCGTACGCCTCGCTCCTCAGAACTTGCACGCCCTGCCAATTTTTAAGATTGGTGAATTTTCTATTTTGCCATCCGGATCAGGCTCATTGCCTGAACTTGAATTTTATACATGTTTCATGAATTTCGTGAATTATAAAAAAATGTTGATTTGACGGCTGGGCCTGATAAGGATATTTGTTTAAAAAAAATAATCCTGACTTTTTACATAGGAATCGAAATTAATATATATAATAAGGAGTACCCGGTTTAATGGATCCGACAGAAAATAATAATAATAATAATAATAATGCAAATATACCGCCAATCCAGCTGGATGAAAACAGTCGGTTCAAATTCAAATGTCACAAGGACGTGCCCTGCTTTACCCAGTGTTGCCGTGGAATTAGTATTATGCTGACGCCATATGATATTGTCCGGATGAAAAACCGGATGCAGATCTCGTCAGGAGAATTTCTGGCGGTGTATACGAAACCAGAACTGCTTGAAAAAACCGACCTGCCGGTAGTTACCTTGAAATTGTTGGATGATGAACAGGAATCCTGCCCGTTTGTGCGAGAAAACGGGTGCCTGATCTATGAGGACCGGCCGACAACTTGCCGGTATTATCCGCTGGGCGTCGCCTCTTTGAGTTATAAGGAACAGCAGAAAGACGGGTTTTATATTTTAATTAATGAACCGCACTGCAAGGGATTTGAAGAAGACCGGGAATGGACGGTCAGGCAATGGTGCAAGGACCAGGGGGTGGATATTCATGATGATATCAATGCGGATTGGACGGAGCTCCTTGTCAGAAAACGGTCCATTCCCAAAAACATTCGCCTGACTGAGAAAACAAAAAATATGTTCTTTACGGCAAGTTATGACATTGATCGGTTTAAGAGATTTGTTTTTGAAAGCACCTTTCTGACCCTTTATGATATTGATCCCAAAGTCGTTGAGGAAATCAAACAAGATGAGATTGCGCTTTTGCGGTTTTCATTCAAATGGCTCAAGTGGCTGTTATTTAAGGAAGGGGAATTCAAGCTAAACGAAGTGGCCGTGAAACAGCGGCAGGAGAAGCTTGAAGGTAACTAAAAATCCGGATACCTCCGGACCCGAATTTTTAGTTAATTGGATTTTTAGTTAATAGGATTGATAAGATAAATTTTTCCAATAGCGGGGCGTATTGATCCGTTCATCAATATTGACATTGAAAAATTCCGCGACCGGGGCCAGAATTTCCGGATTGTCGGCCTGAGTTTTTCGAACCGCTGACAAAATTTTTTCAATGCCGTTTTGGGTCATTTTTCCCAAAGGACGACGGCACGGACCGGACGGCATGCCGAGAATGTTCATCAACGACTTTACCGCCAGAGGATTTCTGGCACGGCAGGTTGCGTTTCCAAAAGCGGTTTTTTCCATGGTTTTAACGGTTACCAGATCAAAAAGCGGAACTAGTGCCGTGAAACATTTTTTTGCTTCTGTGATTTTCCCCTGATTTAAAAAATTTACCATATCGGTTAATGCTTTGGGTGCGATATTGGATATAACGGATATAGCACCAGCCGCATTGATGTCAGGGTCGGTTATCATATCAAAGGTCAATCCGTCGTCTCCGGACAGGATTACGTAATCAGTGCCGCAGCATTTTCGGGTCTTTTTCATGTTTTCCAGGTCGCCGGTGGCTTCTTTAACTGTTCCGACGTTTTCAAAATTTTGAGCAAGTATGGCCAGATCCTCCGGTAGTAACTGAGCACCGGTTCTTCCCGGAATGACGTAAGGAATAACCTGGACTGACGGGAATTGGCGGGCAACCGGTTCAACATATTCTTTGCGGATTTCCAGGGAGCTCGGCCCGTTATAGTATGGGTCCACAAGTAGCACCGCATCCACACCGGCAGCCACGGCATGTTCAGTTGCCGAAATGGTTTCGTCGGTATTATTGCTGCCGGTTCCCGCGATGCAGGCGCATTTATTTTTTGAATTTTTCGATACTTCCTGAATGACCCGGTTGTGTTCATTCCAGTTGAGCGTCGGGCTTTCACCGGTGGTGCCGACAGCTAAAATTCCGGTGATGCCGTTTTGGATTTGAAATTTGACCAGTTGTTCCAAGCCTTCATAATCAACGGAAGTACTTGTAAAAGGTGTAATGATCGCCGTGTAACATCCAGCATGCATAAAACCTCCTAAAAAATATTTGCAGCAATTAACTATTGCTGTGGATTTGGATATTGTTTTTATTATGTAAAATTAAAAAAACCGAACTTTGAAACCTATTGTACTGGTTTGTTTTGTGGCCGGAACTATCCTTAAATATATGAATTCTGACGAAAGCAATAAAAAACAGGGGTGGTACAATTAATAAGGATACGGTTAACATCCTCATTTTCATAATATTATTAAAAAATCAAACTAATTGTCAATCAAAAACAGATGGTGGCTGTGTTGGATTGTAAAACTTTTTTACGTCAGGTCGCCGACTGGAAAAGTGTTTTTCGGTTTTGCTTGACAATCCGGGCGACAACTTTTTATTTAAGGCTGGTTA
>JAJRPH010000272.1 GCA_024280875.1 Deltaproteobacteria bacterium
GTCCAAATGGATGCGTGTGATTTATATACGCTTCTGACTGAATTTACGGCTCTGCGACAGGAGATTAAACTGCAGAATCGGGAACAGAATAATGCCATCAGAATTCATGGGGATCTGGTGGATAACAGCATGGAATATGCGATGCTTTTCAGAGATCGAACGAAAAGTCTGGAAAGCCTAGAAGAACGGATTCGAACGGCATGTGAAACCAGAACCGTTGAACAGTTTTTTGATATACGGGATGCCCTGATACGAGGCCTTGAAGCGGTCCGGCCAGCGATTGACAAAGGAATTTATTTCAGGCGATCAAGTCGCAGACGCATTGAAGGGGTTATGGAAGGTTATGAAATGGCCCTGCGCCGTTTTGACCGGATATTGATTAAATTCGGAATAACACCGGTTGTCAGTGTCGGGCAGTTGTTTAACCCTTTGTTTATGATGGCTGTGGGCAAACGAAATGATCCGAAGAAAGAAATCAATATTGTTCTTGAAGAACTTTTTGGTGGTTTTGTCAAGGGAGAGGAAGTCCTGCGAATTGCTGAAGTCATTGTGAATAAATTATAAATGGAGTCTCCCTATGGAACCGATTATAGGTATTGATCTGGGCACCACCAATTCCGAAGTTTCGTTTATCTTTGATGGAGTTGTTGAGGTAATAACTGATAACGACAATGGGATCGTCCCTTCCTGTGTGGGCTTGAATGAGACCGGCGGCGTGATTGTCGGGACTGAAGCCTTTAATCAGGCCCTTGCCGCGCCCGAAAAAACGATTATGTCGGTTAAGCGATTGATGGGAACGGAGCAGCAGATAAAACTTGGGGAGTCTTTGTTTAGGCCCCAGGAAATATCGGCGTTTATTCTCAAAGCGCTCAAAGAACGGGCTGAAAAAAAACTAAACAGACCAGTTTCAAAGGCGGTTATTACGGTCCCCGCATACTTTACCGATGTCCAGCGCCAGGCGACCCGCGAAGCCGGTGAAATCGCCGGACTTCAGGTAATTCGCATCATCAATGAACCGACAGCCGCATCCCTCGCTTATGAAAGCAGCAATCCTGAAACCCGGAGAATCCTGGTATTTGATCTGGGCGGCGGTACCTTTGATGTGTCGATTGTCAAAATTGAAAAAGGGGTAGTTGAAGTCCTTTCCAGTACGGGAGACAATCATCTCGGCGGGGATGATTTTGACTGGAAAATTGTGGAGCGGCTGGCGCAGCAGATTCGAACAGAACATGATATAGACGTCAAAAATGATGTCACGATAATGGCACGCCTGAAAAGAGCGGCGGAAAATGCCAAGATCGAACTGTCCGCCGCCCCTTTTTCAGTCATTGAAGAAGATCATATCGCTAAAAAAGACGGCCGGGATATTCATCTTGCCTTTGAGCTTTCGCGTATCGACTTTGAAACAATGATCGAAACTGATCTTTCCCGCACCATGGAATCGGTAACCAAGGCAATGAAAGATGCGGCGGTGTTGCCTTCCGCGATTGAAAAGATCATTCTTGTCGGCGGCAGTACCCGAATTCCCATGGTTTCTAATATGCTTGAAAAAAAAATCGGTCATCTGCCTCACAGTGAAATTGACCCCGATCTTTGCGTGGCCGTCGGTGCCGGCATGCAGGCGGCAAGGGAGATGGGGATAGAGGGTTCCGGAGTTCTGATCGATGTTACACCTTATACGTTCGGCACCTCTGTAGTGGGTGAAATCAATGGCCAGCCGACCCCGACAATGTTCTTTCCCCTGATTCGGCGCAATACAAAGCTCCCGGCCCGTAAAAGCGATGTTTTTTTAACCATGTATGACAGTCAGGAGGCGGTCAATGTCCAGGTTTGCCAGGGGGAGGCACCGGACGCACTGGATAATATATTGCTGGGCAATTACCTGTTTAATCTGACCGATGCCCCTGCCGGTAGCCCGATTGTGTTAAATTTTGATCTGGATTTAAACGGGATATTAAAAATCAAGGCCGTTGAAAAGAAAACAGGAAAGGAAATCAGCGCAGTCATTGAAAATGCCATGTCCCGGTTTTCCGACCAGGATCTGATCGTTACACAAAATCGGATTAACGGAATCTGGTCGGGGCAAGAGAATACGGATGATGCCATCGACATTGAATCCGAAAGCAAGCATTCAGACGACACACTCCCCTTAAAATATGAAGAATTAATCAACCGGGCCATGGGAAAAATCAGTGATGCTGCAGAAGATGACCGGGATGAAATCATCAATATCATCGAAGATATTCGGGATGCGGCAACGGAAAAACGGTGGGAGGATGCGGATGCATCTTGCACGGAACTGGATGATATTCTTTTTTATTTAGGATAATGGCTTCGCAAAAAGTTCAAATTCTGTGTTGCACTGCATTCTTCGTCACTGCGGAGTAGGCTATATACGCCTCATTCCTTAGAATTTGTGCGCCTTGAATTTGAACCTTTTTTCTTTACCATTCAAATTTGATTTTTTACAGGATCATCAGTGGGAATTATATGGAACGCTGTCCGACCTGCAAAGCGAAATTCAAAGGCAAGCCGGTTTGCCATCGGTGCAAAACCGATCTCAGCCTTTTGATTAAAATTGAAAAAGATGCGGCCATGCATCTGGGAAAAGCATATCGGGCACTTGATAAAGGAGATTATGAAGACATGTTTTTTCATGCCAAACGGTCTTATTCACTTCGTCAATTACCGGCCACACAAAAAACGCTGGCCAGTGCTGCACTATTGACCCGTCGTTATAGGACTGCAATCTCACTTTATGATTGATCATAAAAAGGAATCGGTTTGCCGGTTCGAAAGGCAATGGTTTTGCAGGTGGCGATCAGGCGGCCGGTGTCGTCGGTGACCTGGATATCATAGTGTGCGATTTTTTTGGATCGGGTGATTTCATTTGCCACGGCGGTCAGCCGTGCGCCGGGTTCCGGGCTTGCGGTATAGGAGACATTGATATTCAACGCCACAGCAACGGTTCCGTGGGTTTGGCAGGAAGTTTCAAAGGCTTCGTCAATCAGAGAATAAATAGCCCCTCCGTGCGCCCGTTGATAAATATTATCCATAGATTCTGGCAGATAGTCCATTTCCACTTTTGAATATCCACGTTCCAGTTCAACGAGTTTTATTCCCATTTTTTGTGCAAAAGGCTCGTTTTCAACCGCATTGAATATGGCTTTTTTCAGGTTTTTTTCCATGGTTTTTTCTTTGTTTTAAGAAAGGTTGTTCCAGAAATTTCTGGCCTGATCGGACATGTTGTTTCCTGAAGGCGGGGCTGAATCATCTGATCGGACGATTTTTGTGCCGCGTAATAGAGCAATCCGTTTTTCAATGGGCGGGTGGGTGGAGAAGAACTTCATCATGTTGCGTCCGGCCAGCGGGTTGGTGATAAACATATGGGCTGTTGCAGGTTGCGCCTGCATTGGGATTCGCCGGGAATAAGCCTCGAGCTTTTCAAGGGCACTGGCCAACCCTTCGCTGTTGCCGGTTATTTTCGCGGCAGTGTCATCCGCCAGGTATTCCCTGGACCGTGATATGGCCATTTGTATCAGCATAGCGGCAATGGGCGCGATAATTGCCATGGCGATCAATCCGATAAAGCCGCCGCCGTCATCATCATCTCCCCGGAATCCGCCGAAAATAGCGGACCATTTGGCTATGTTGGCAATCATCATGATGGCGCCTGCCATGGTGGCGGCAATGGTGCCGATGAGGATATCCCGGTTTTTAACGTGGCTCAGTTCATGGGCCAGTACGCCGGCCAGTTCATCCGGGTTCATGGTATTGAGAAGTCCCCGGGTTACTGCTACTACAGCGTTTTCAGGGTTGCGTCCGGTGGCAAACGCGTTGGGCGAATCCTGGGGAATTATATAGACTTTGGGCATGGGAAGACCGGCTTCTTTTGAAAGCACATTCACCATTCGGTAAGCCAGGGATGCTTCTTCCTCGGTGGCTTCTTCGGCCTTATACATTTTTAAGACAATCTTGTCGGAGTACCAGTAAGAAAAAAAGTTCATACCGCCGGCAAAGATTAAGGCAATCATCATGCCGCCTGTTCCGCCGATCATTTTACCCACCAGCATGATAACAACTGTCATTATTGTTAAAAGGACGGTTGTCCGGATTTGATTGCCCATTTTATTTGCTCCCGATCGATTTTTATTTGTTTAAATCAAGTCACATTAATTCATTAATTATTCACAGATATAATAAAAACGATCTGCAAAAAAGCAAGGGTCCGGAAAGTAAAAATATAAACCAGGTGGTAAAAAGAGTGAAGATTTTTATGCATTCCCACGGAGGACCGTGGGAACGAGGGGCAAAAGGTCTCAAACACAAAAGCCGGATTACGCTCTACGAGCTAATCCGGCCTACGTGTTGTAGATGGGACTTTTAACGACGCCATCTTTACCATTTGGCATAATGATCCTCAGCCCAACCAGGGCAGTCCTCGATTTTGATCACTTCACCATCATCGGTTGTTAAAGTGCCGTTAAAGTCTCCCATCAATTGGGTAAATTTTGTGGCAACAAGCCCGGCATTGATGTTTTCCTTTCGGTGCTGTTTCCCGTCAAAGACCAGATCAACTTTTCCGTCCAGAGATTTAATTTTCCACTGATCATAAAAGTTGTCCGGGTTAAATTCAAAGTGATTCATATCCACCTTGGTCATTTTACCGTCAATCCAGAACGCGTTTTCAGTAAAACTGGTTTCATTGACCCCGCATGACAGATTCAGGCCTATGGATCGGCCATCAGGAAGGGTTGAGGCGGTTGCCGCCCAGTTCCAGAAAGTTTCCCTCCGCATATAACCGGCTGTCCAGTCCATCAGCCCCATATAGGCTGGTGATGATATGTCGATCTGCCGGTTTTTATGAATTACTTTGCCGGTCACGTTGATTGGAGAGGTTTTCTGGGTGTACACCCAGCCTTTATATCCGGCTTTGGTACAAATGCGTAAAGGAGAAGTTTGTGATCTGTCAAATTCCAGATCGATTTCTATATCCTTTGCCTTTGCGGATATTTTAGTGTTTTCCATGGATATGGAAAGGTTGCCGAATTTAAATCCGCAGGATAGATTCTCAGGAGTCGGGGAAATAAATATTTTACTGCTAATGGGCACGATGGTTTTATTGGCTTCGGAAACAGACCCTTCTTTTCTGTCGTAAATATACAAAAATCCGTTGGACAGGTACTTTAAGTCAACCACCGCCATACCGATAATTATATCCGGTCCTGTCAGGCCGAAAAAGACAAACTGGTTGAATAATAATTTTTTAAATATTTTCGACCGCTTGAATCCCATCGGAGTTGACATCTGATAATCGATGTAGTTGATTTCGTCAATCGGGGATTCGAATATACCGAATTGCACCTTGCCTTGATCATTAATTAAACGGTTCATGATTCTTCCTAGATCGATTCGTTCTATTGGGTTTCTTCGATATCCTCATAGGACCAGTTGTCCCAGGATTTCTCGATGATCTGCATAATCAGGGGCTTTACGATTCTTTCCGCCAGTTTTCCATAAAGCAGGTCCAGGTGGTTGGCGCCTTCTATGACAAAATCAACAACCTGGCTTTTTTTAGAAGAAATTTCTATTTTCGCCGCATCTTCCGGTTTTTCAATATAATATATTTTTTTGGACCGGTGAGGATAATGTTTGCTGAATTGCAGGTTGGTTGGCGGTGCCAGCGGATCTTTGGCCCCCCAGAAGTGAAAAATAGGAATGTCTTTGGGCATCAAATGAACATGGCTTGAATAGTTAAAACGGCTCTGGTCCATCCGCTTGAATCCTTCGCCGTTATAAATCGCTTTTAAAAACTGAAAGCCAAGGCCTAAGGGTACTGATTCAAGGACTTTATTGACATATAGTTTAGTGAAAACTTTATTGGAACGATGGTTCTCAGGGCATAGAATAAAGTTCAAGTCACCGATATTGCTGTTTAATAATGCCTGGGTTAAATCGCTCAATACCGGGACCTGCATCATGAACTGCAGGACATCCTTGACCGGTACTTGCCGGAGGTTGAAAATCCTGGCCAGGTGGTTGAGCCAGAGCATGGCCGGGAAAATGGCATGTGTCGTTCTGTTGAAAAATTTTGGGGCTCCCAGAGAGATTATCGCCTTGACCTGTTTTAAATTTTGCGCGGCAACATCAGCCGATGGCAAAATCTGGTTCATATAGGCTTTTTGCGGGCTGGTTAGGTCTTTGAGCCCATTTAAATGCTGTCTGAGATTCCAGTTGAGCACCATATTTTCAGAAACGATGCCCCCCATACTGTGCCCGAACAGAATGGACGGTTTGCGTTTGCTTCGGTTGTAAATAAAATCAAGAACTGTAGGCAGATCATGGTCAATCAACGTATCCACCGTGTACAGGGGATCGAACTTGCCTTTGTTTATGCCCATTCCTCTGGGATCAAAGAGATACACCCAGTGCCCCTTGTCCGCAAAGTCTTTGGCCATGGACTGTTGGTTGGAGAGGTCATAGCAGTTGCTGTTATTGGTAAAGCCTGGAACAAGAAGCAACGACGGGTGATTGTCTCCAGAGGTCGCATCTTCAATGCTGACCAGGCGGCGAAATTTGATTTCCTTCCCTTCATCCGTGTAATCCCGGTAATAAACGGTTTCATAATCACCACGGCCATTTTGCGTATTTTCTTCTATTTCACTGTGAAAGTATGAGGGGAGACGGTTTTGCTTTAAAGTTTCGGAAAGTATTCTTCGCCGGGTGGCCTCTTCTAAAATGTCGATGAAAAAATACGCCGGAATTTTAAACCGGTTGATGATGAGATATTTGAGCTGCTTTCTGGTTAGAATAACCACATTTTCAGTTAATTTAATATTTCCGGCCTCAATGTCGCCGATGAGGATACATTTGATTTGGTTTCTTGGAATTCGGGTCCCGGTTACATTCAGGAAGATGTGATAGAGAGTCAGCGCCAGTTTGCTGGCGGCAATAGAGCGCATTTCCTCCTGAGATTTGAGCAGTTCTTTGGAAACAGGCAGGCCCAGGCGCAATTGGCCTTCGTAAAACCGGCTGTAAGAGTTATACGTGGCATTGAACCAGCGTGTGGTCAGATCATTTGCGACAAAACGGATCGAATTCTTGCCGGCTGCCTTGAAGTGTTCAACGGCATTTGAGGCAAAATGCCATCGGAATCGCGACGCTATAGTCAGGGGGGAGTCCAGTCGTTTCACTGCTGCCGCGGGCTTCGCCTCATTCATGCAAGTTTCCTTTTATGATTAGCGGGATTTTGGGGATCTCTTATTATAAGAGATTAAAATATTATTAAATATTTTTACGTGACTTTAATTATCCCCTTATTTTTAACAGCATCTTTGCTATAAATCAATATGGATATAAAAAAAATTACAATAAGCGTTAAGTATAATCGCAAATCCAAATATTGATTCAAAAGCTCCTTTGTCTCAGATCCGGCAAAAAAAGATAGTTATTTGATATTATGATGTTTTCAATGGTTTGGCGTTGATGAATGCCAATGGGGGATTTACGTTAAGATTTGAACTGAATTTTCCTGCTTTGGAGAAAAAAAGAGGGGGAATGCATCCGGTTCAGGCTGTGCATTATTATGTATTTATTTGTAAAAATAATTTTTTTGATAAAAAAAGATCCTGAATCCGGAGACGAGCAACGACATAGTTAACCCTTGCGTAAAGATTTTAACGACGCCATCAGTTTTGATCTGCTTTAAATTCTTCAGGCTTTGGAAAGGAATGTTCCCTGAATCGGTGACGTTGAGAATGGTCCTTCCTCGGACCATGAAAACCCCTCTTAAACCGGGTTTTTATTTTTTCAAATCGTTTCTGCTGTTCAGGTGTTAATAATTCATTGATTTTCTGAAAGCAGTCCGTGAGTAACAGTTCAACTTCGGGATGGTGCTTTTGCCTGAAGGCATCAAAATCTTTTTCCGCCTGGGTGATGATTTTGTCGAATTTTATTTGCTGCGCATTAGTGAGCCGAAGATTCCGGGTGATTTTTTTCTTGATTAAATGATGAAGCGCCGGCGGTCCCTGCGTGTAAATTTTATTTTGAAAGTAAAAAACAGTTCCCAAATGTCCGGCCGCAATTCCGGTCAAAAAAATCACCAGGACCCCGGCAATCAGCTTTATTTTGTTCATGTTCCCTCCGTTACCCCCAGAATATGCCGTTATAGATGACTGCCACCGGGGCATTGATGAAAAAATCACTTATAAGGCTTTCAAAAGATAAATCCATTGAGAACATCCCGGTAATGAGAATAACCAGTAAAATACACAGGGCTGGCGCCATTTTCCATACCAGTTGCTGGAAGGAAAGGATAGTGGGTAAATCCTGTTTAAGTGGTCCGATTCCACGAATTTTGCGCATCATATTCTGCTGCCAGGCAGGATTTATATCAATCTCAGGATTGTGCTGATAAGCTTTGATAAGTCTTTTTTTCAGTTTGATGTCGTCGATGGGATCCATGGTTAAAATCAGGCCTTAATTAATTGTTTTAAAATTGTGTTGAGTTGTTTCCGGCTTCTGAACGAACGGATTTTAACATTCGCCACGCTCCATCCCAGCAGTTCAGCAGCTTCTTTGTTTGAATATCCTTCAAGGTAAATCAGCTCAATCAGCATTTTGTTTTCCGGGGATAACCGGGCCAGCGCCCATGCCAGCATTTCTTTTGTTTTATTCAGGTTATGGTTCCTGTCATAATCCGTCTTTGCCTGTTCGGATAGCTTTTTTTCAAATGCTTCCTGATCATTGTCTGCCAGGGAACTGATGGTGATTTCTTTTGACCGGTATTTTTTCCGTAACAGATCATAACAAGTTCTGATAGTGATGGACGTCATCCAGTGTTTAAAACTGCTTCGGTTGTCAAATCCCGGCAATGCTTTATATACTTTGATAAAAACATCCTGTGCGGTGTCTTCAATAGATGCTTCGGGAACATGACGCTGAACAATGGTGAAGACATATTTTCTGTATCTGTGCAATAGAATTTCAAACGCATTAACATCTCCGCCGATAATTCGATGTATAATATCTGAGTCATTTATTTTATGGGGCGAACTCGGCATTTAGAATTAGGAATTAAAAATTAAAAATCAGGGATTAAGGATTAAGGTGTTCATCTTAGGTCGACGCATTTTATTTTCTTTCAACAGTGACGGCTTCGTAAAAAGTCCAAATTCTGTGTTGCGCTGCATCCTTCGCGGCTTCATGGTACGCTAAGTACAAATCATTACTCAGGATTTGCGCGCCTTGAATTTGGAGCTTTTATACTTTGCCGTCGAAATCTGACTTTTTA
>JAJRPH010000273.1 GCA_024280875.1 Deltaproteobacteria bacterium
CCATAATTGAAGGCAACCGTGGCCTCTATGATGGCCTTGATGTGGAAGGATCCACCAGCACGGCATCTCTTTCCAGGCTTTTAAATACCCCGGTGATCCTTTGTCTTGATTGCACGAAAAGTACCCGGACCATGGCCGCCGTTGTTCTGGGATGTCTTCATTTTGAACCTGATGTGAAGATATTGGGCGTTATACTCAACCGGATAGCCGGCAGTCGCCATGAGAACATACTTCGCCAAAGTATTGAAACACACTGCGGTGTACCGGTTATCGGCGCAATCCCCAAGCTTAAAGGCCAGGACTTTCCGGAACGGCATATGGGCTTGATTCCCACTCCGGAGCACGCCTGGGCCAAAAAATCCATCAATGCTGCTGCTGATGTTGTGGCAAAGCATGTCAACCTGACCGAAGTATTGCGCATTGCAAAAACAGCTAGAAATAAACCCTTTTCATGCAGCGGTGATTTTTCATGTACTGATGATGACGCATTGTCCGTTGAAATTACCAGTTCCCGGAAAAAGACTCAACGCACGCCTCAAAATCATTCCCAGATTCCTAAAATAGGTATTATCAAGGATTCGGCATTCCAATTTTATTATCCGGACAATATAGAAGCTTTGACTGCTGCCGGTGCTGATCTGGTTTACATCAGTCCGCTGACTGATTCTGGACTTCCGGATATTGACGGGTTATATATTGGGGGTGGATTTCCTGAAACCCATGCAAAGGAATTGGCTAAAAATAATAAATTCCGAAATGATATCAAAGATGCGGCTGAAAGCGGACTTCCCATTTACGCGGAATGCGGCGGTCTTATGTACTTAGGTGAGTCACTGGTCCTTGATCAAGTCTATCCCATGACCGGTGTTTTGCCGCTGACATTCGGATTTTCAAAAAAGCCCCAGGGTCATGGCTATACCATTGCCGTGACGGCCAGGAAAAATCCGTTTTATGAAATCGGAACCGTTTTAAAGGGGCATGAGTTTCATTACTCCAAAGTACTGGAATGGCATGGCAGAGATCAGGACATGGTCTTTTCCATGGAAAAAGGTCACGGGATCATTAATAAGCGGGACGGAATCTGCTATAAGAATGTATTTGCTACATACACCCACATTCATGCGATGGGCATGCCACAATGGGCGGTAACCCTCGTTCGGCTGGCAAAGGGGTTTATGAAGACTGAAGACTGAAGAAGATGTCGGCTATTTCAGGGAGATTGAATTAAGATTTACCGGAGTGGTTTCTTTATTTAACAAAAAAAGCCGGGCATATGAATGTTTCGATTCATATGCCCGGCTTTAATCTTTTAAAGTCTATAAAATAATGATTTTTATTTTTTCTTTTTGGGATGGCATTCCGCGCATTTAACCGGTCCGGCTTTACCTTCTTTGTGACAGCCAATGCAGTCGGCATGTATTGCGCCATAGTAATATTCAAGTTGCATTGCTTTCCAGTCTTCTTTGGCGATCCCTTTTGGTTTTTTGGGTTTTTCGGTTTTGTCATGGCATTCCAGGCAACCCTTGACCGCATCCCCCTCTTTGAGCTCCAGCGCTTTGCCGTCGGCATCGTGGTGACATTTTCCGCAGGAGATACCGTAGCCATCAGGTTTCGCGGCAGAGTGTTTAGTATGCTCAAACGTGACAATGCTTTTTTTATGTTTGGCAAAAGCGTCCGTGTTATTCATTTTAATAACTTCAGGAGATTTTGTTTCTTCCGCATTGATGGATACGCCGAAAAATAGCAGCGCCACTCCCACAATCGCCAATAACAAAACAACATGTTTGCCCTTCATTTTCATTCACCCTCCTTGAGATTACAAAGATTTTTAAAATTATCTAACACATTATATTTAAAGTCATATCTATATCGGCTTAATCAAATAATATTTTTATCAACAATTGGCCTTGATGTCAATAAAAACAAAAAACGTAAAAACAAGAAACCGCGATAAATTAAAAGATGGCGGATTATTTTTTGATAATCGCCGGTCGGGTGTTTTTCAATTGTTCCTTAATGTCATAAATATATGGATTTAAGTGCTTATATCGCCAGGAAGGTTCAATCGCATAAATGTAATTGAATTCATAGAGTGCTTTATGCCATTCTTTTTTCCGGTAGTAAGCCATGCCCAGATACCAGTGGGCATGGATTTCGCCGGGAAACTGTTTGATCCTCTCCTGGGTCAGTTCAATAACACTCTCTAAATCATTCATATTTAAAAGCATTTTTGCGCTTGCTCTGAAATTACTGGAAACAGGATCGTCTTTAAACAGTTTTTTGAGAGAGAAAAATAAATAGGAAATGAGTGCCAGGCCGATAATAAAAATCGCCATTAAGGCCATTGTCAGCCATTTAATATGAATAACATGTAATGTTAGTTTTTCTAAAATATCGGGTAATGGTTCCATAAAATATATTTTTTTAAAGATTATGAAGATATTTAATTTTTATTGGGATAACAATATCCGTTTTTTCAAAATAGTACAATACTAAATATCAACAGAATCATAGAGGGCTAATCAGGGTATTTTTGTTATGTATAAAAATATAGCCATGCTCGAAAGGAGAGCACTCGGGTGACGCCCCCTTCAAACGATAAATTAGCCGCAGGCCTCTGCAGATAAACGCAGACAGATTAACCAGGTTAAACAGGATGCCCCATGGTGTTTAATTCTGTTTTGGATATTTTAAGAGCGCCATTAAAACCATGAAATGGATAATTTGTATTTGCATGAACAAAATTCCGGTAACATATATGTTGTTTATGCGTCAAAAAAAATATTTGAATTCCGGGGTAATCATTGTCAAAAATCAGTTTTCCTGTTATTAAATAAACATGCATGGTGCTCGGACCAGGCGGTTTTGCCAGAATATCCCGAAAAAATAAAAATTACCGTTATACTCAGATAGATGGTGATCCCCTTAAACTGGAAAATATCCTTGAATAGCTTAAACACTCAATGAAAAATGGCAACCAGGGGTTTATACATGACGATTTGTGGTGGGAGGCTACGAAAGATCATGTATATCCAGATCCACTGAGGCGTATCTGGGAGAGTATGAACGACTTGGTTCAATACCCAGCACCATTCTTGTCAGCTTCATGGATGGCTATGCCTTTGGTCCTCCTATCTTTGATCAACCAATTGTGGGTGGTCGCGCGGGAACACATGGCGCCATGTTAGAATCACATTCTTACGGGGTTTACATGACGGATTTTATGAAGGTGGATGATTTTAGCCGCCCCGGTGCTTTGGTTGAAATTCTTGCCAGGGCAGAAGAGGCAAAGCGTAAGGGCATAAAACTTTTTCCTTTTATAAAGTGAACCGGTTTCAACATCGAATAACGAACAGGGTCGGACACGCGACCTCGTATAATCCCAAATGTGCCCTGACGCATCCCCGGAGGATGGTCCGCCCCTAGACGACAACCCCAGTTTAATCCTTGTCAGAGCCATCTGAACCCGATATAATTTACAAAATTTTCATCCGGTTATTAACCGGGTTTAGTCCAACACTATTTTATCCATCATCCCATTGCTGCGACTCTGAAAATCAGCCGGAAATAGCAAACACAAAATCCATGGGGTATGGAATAAACAAGGAGATAAATAAAATGCAACAGCCGGATATAATGTTTAATATGTCTCAGTTAAAAGCAATTTGTTTTGCAATTGCCAGCTATGAAGATTTGAATCTTTTGATTCACCATCTGGCCGAGGGAGCAACAAAAACATTTAAAGCAAAAGGATGTAGCATAATGCTCCTGGATGAAATAGAAAAGCAGCTTTTTACGGTAAGCAGTTTTGGCCTTAGTGAGGAATACCAGCAAAAAGGTCCGGTGTTTGCGAAAGATAAGGATAGTGCGCTTATCAAGGGCGAGCCAGTATATGTCGATGATATGCAGACATTCCCAGGGATTCAGTATCCTGAGGCAGCAAAAGCGGAAGGTATCGTTTCAATACTGTCCATACCCATAAAATACAGGGGGGCCGTGCAGGGTGTCATCCGGATATATCAGGATGTATCAAGAAATTTTCACCCGGAAGATATTGATTCCCTGAAATTGCTCGGCGTGAATCTCGGGCTTGTAATTGAGAACAATGGGCTCAAGAATTTTGTTGAACAGGTGAAGATCGCCATGGGAAATCTGCCTTTGCGAATAATGGGGGAATAGTCGGTGGAAGGACGGGTTTTTACCGATACATCTAATATCTTTGCCATTGACTATGGCGATATTATCAAGATCGGTGGTAAAAGCTACCTCATTAAGGGCCATGAACGGGAAGAGCGTTTTGGCCTTGATGAGCCTAAGTTCTGGGTTAAAAAGGCAGTGGATCTTGATACTGGTGAGCGAAAGATTCTAAAGTTATCTTTTTTTGAGACATTTGAAGCGAGTATCGGGGAGCTGAAGATACCGTGTTACCGTCACCCGGAAAAAGAAGGGGCTGTACTGGAACTTGTCGGAAATCACCCATATTTTATGCATGGCTCTCAATATACTGATTCAAAAGGAAATAACGTTCGAGTTCTGGATATTGTCAAGGGGATAAATTTTTATCGTTACATAGAATCCATTAATATGGACCACGAACGCTATTTTTATGAACTTCTGCCGGATATTTTGAAAAAGCTTATGAGTGTGTTTGATGCCTTGCGGTTTCTGCATAAAAGGGGGTTTAAGCATGGAGATGTACGAAATGATCATATTGTTATTGAGCAGACCACAGGAAACTATGTCCTGATAGACTTTGATTATGATTATTATCTGGCTGAAAATCCATTCAGCCTCGATATCATGGGTATTGGGAATATCCTGCTCTACGCTGTTGGTAAAGGCTTTCACAACCTGAAAGAAAGAGAACAGGGGGATTTGGTATACAAAGAATTGATGGGCAAAGTAGAACCCGATGATTTTTCCATTATACATAAGTGGAGATTTATGAATCTAAAAAAACTGTACGCATATATTCCAACAGGTTTAAACGATATTCTCGGACATTTTACACAAGGTGCAGAGATTTTTTACGAGTCTGTGGATGAGATTCTCGAGGATCTTAATAAATGCATTCCCAATGACCAAATGAATTCATGATTCATTTGATTTATGCAATCAGGTTTTATGAACAGGAGGGGAGCTTTGGAAAAGAGAAAAACAAGAGTACTTGTGCCAATAGGTGATACAAAGACTTCCAGGTCTGTTATAGATTATATTATTAATATGCCTTCTTTAAGTCAGGAGTGGCATATATGTCTGGTCCATATCTTCAGAATCCCTTCAGCAAGTGAGGAGTTAATGGGCCGTAAGTTTACTGCTGAGCAACCCGCAAGGATGCTTGCCATGCTGGATGGCGCCAGGGAAAATCTGATTCGCAATGGTTTTCTTCCGGAAATGGTAGATCTGGAAATTGTAAAATCTGAATACTCCTCTGTGAGTGACGGTATTATTGATCAATATAAAAAACAGAAATGCGACATGATAATAATTGGGCGGAAAAAAATGTCCAAGGCAGAAGAGTTTGTGATGGGAGATATCAGTATTAAGCTTATAAGAATGCTTGAAAGGGCTGCCGTGTTAGTTGTGACAACATGAAAGCAGGAAGGTTTTACAAGAAATCAGCAGCGAACGGGCGAACGGAGTCGGGCCGAAAGCGCCGATTAAAACCGGTAAAAGATAGAGAATGAAAGAGTCTTATGGTGGAAGATTTAGCAAATCACATCAGCCTCGAGTCATGCGGCAATTGCAG
>JAJRPH010000274.1 GCA_024280875.1 Deltaproteobacteria bacterium
GTAAGCATCATCCAGATCCGGAGTGATTATTTCATAGCTCAAGGAAATTTCCAACAATCGGGCCAGGGTGGCATAGGCAAAGACCAGACTGTTTTCTGCCTGCACCAGATCTGATCGGGCTCCGGACAATTCCGCCTCGGTTCTGAACAAAGCCGTCTTGGGGACCTCTTCCAGCTTCAACTGGGTGGCTACCGCTTCCTTGTGGGTCTCCAGCCGGTTTACATTTTCCTTTAAAATTTCAACCCGTTTTCGCTTATTGGCAATATCGAAATATGCTGAGGCCACGGTAAATAAGTTTTCTTCCGTGACCGTATCCAGATCATATTCACGCTGTTTGATGGTATCTTTTGCCGCCCCGAGTACGATGAACTCGCGGCCGTTAATTGTAAACTGCTGCTGGAGCTTTACGCCATACTCCTGGCCGGACTTGGGCTGGATAAGACTTTCATTATCATAGCGGATATAATTGCCATAGGCGGAAATGATCGGAACCAGGACGGAAAACGCCCGATCCACATCTTTTTTTGCAACATACAGCTGATTTTCAGCAATCTTGATGGATTCCGATCGATCCAGGCTCAACCGATAAAGGTCTTCCAGAGAATAGACATACCGTTCTGCCTGCTCTTTATCCGCTTCCCCGGCATTTAATGCAGCAGGTATGATTAAAATCATTAACAACAGAATGATTTTTTGAATTCTTTTACCTGTCATGATTGCCAACTGCGACTCGCTCATTTTAATATTTTCCAATTTCGCTCGTATTTTAATTTATAGTCTTGCGCAGCTTATTTTTGCGGCTGCATTTTTCAGAGTCTGTTAAATTGTAATGTAATCAACAAACCCCCTGATATAAAAATCGATCTGATCTTCAAATTCCTGGTATTCTTCCATAATCAGATAATGCATACAAATTCCGTCCAGATAAGCCAGCAGGTTAATGGCAATTTTTGAAACATCCCTGGCAATTTCCGGCTTAAACACTTTTTTAGAAACACCATCGAGAAGAATATCCACCACCAGGTCACAGAACGCGGCACGCATATCCTTAATAATATGTCTGCGTTTATAAAACGCACCGCCCGGCATAAATGTCTGCTGATCAATGTCGGCAAATAATTTTTTGGGATCCGGTTCTTCCACATTCAGCACGTCCTTGACCATTTCGATAAAGGCTTTGAGGCGATCGACCGGATTTTCAATATTCCTTGTTTTTTCAACCATACGGTTGATGAGATCCATCATCCAGGCATTAATGGCGTGTACAAAAATATCTTCTTTTGACGGAAAATATTCATACACCGTTCCTTTACCGATACCGGCGGCCTCGGCAATCTGTCCGACACTGGTCGCTGCATATCCCTTTTTGGCAAAAAGATACAGGGCCGCGCTGGCAATTTCATTACATTTTTCTGTTTTATCAATAAGCTTTGGAGACACACGAATTCCTTTAATCACTTAAGGGCCGCAGAAAATAAGTTTTATCCCAACTTGCTGGTCTTTTGACCCGCCTTCTTTGTTGCGATAACGCGCACATATCCAGATATGCTTACTTCATCGCGCCTCGAATGCGGACCAAAATCCTTCGCCATTTGGGACAAAACTTATTTTCCGTGACCCTAAAACCGGAAGAACCGACTGATGGTTCGGAAGAATACGCCTTAGAGATTAAAATGTCAATAAAAAGAACGAATGCTCTTTTTTAAAGATATTATTTATTTTCAATATGTTAAAATTTTTCAGCTCGGAATAAAACTTTTTATTTTTTTAAACCGACCACTCGGTCACTATAAGTCAGAACATATTATTCGTTCAAAAGGGAGGCCATACAGTGGCAGCCCTTTTGAATTTGAATATTATGACCGGTAATCGGCATTGATTTTGACATAGTCGATTGAAAAATCACAGGTCCAGCAGGATGCCGTCCCGGTGCCGAGATGCACGTCAATCTTTACGGCAAAGTCTGAAAGCTTCATAACTTTTGTGGCTTTGACTTCCGCATCTGCACCGCACCAGAGGCCGTTTTTAACAAGCATGATGTCATTAAATGAAATATCAATGGTGTCCTGATTGAGGGACACCCCGGCCCGGCCCAGGGCTCCGATGATTCTCCCCCAGTTGGCATCTTCACCAAAAAATGCGGTTTTGACCAGGCTTGAATGGGCCACCGTATCCGCCATTTTTTCCGCGTCATCATCAGAAGCAGCCCCGTTGATTTTAATTTCAACCAGCTTGGTGACTCCTTCGCCGTCTTTGACCACCATCCTGGCCAGTTCGATCAGCATTCCTTCCAGAGCATCTTTAAAAACGTCTCTTACTGGGGCGTCATTTAACGACAAACCAGACATTCCGTTAGCCAGAATCAGGACCGTATCATTGGTGCTGGTATCCCCGTCAATATGGATCCGGCTCAATGACAGGTTGACTGCATCTGTCAGCAGCTCTTTTAAGACCGAAGAATCCGCTTCAACGTCAGTGCATACATAGCATAGCATGGTCGCCATGTCCGGCCGGATCATGCCCGCGCCCTTGGCAATGCCGGTGATGAAAAAAGATTTTTTACCCACCTCAACAGTGCGTGAAAGTTTCTTGGGCTTTGTATCAGTTGTCATGATGGATTCCGCAAAATCGGAAAATCCGTCCGGCGTTAATGCGTCAAAGAGTTGCGGAATTCCGGATTCAATTGTTTCAACCGGTAAAGGCTGACCGATGACACCGGTTGATGAGACCAGCACCATTTCCTCGGGTACCCCAAGTTTTTCAGCAACCGCCTTTGCCATCCGGACAGCGTCTTCCATACCGCGTTCACCGTTACAACAGTTGGCATTACCGCTGTTGGCAATCACCGCCCGGCATGTTCCGGACTGAATTCTTTCCATATCCAGCAAAACCGGCGCGGCCTTTATCTGGTTTTTGGTAAATACCCCGGCAACTGCCGCCGGAACGTCTGAAACAATCAGCCCCAGATCTTTAATATTATTTTTCTTGATTCCCGCATGTATTCCGGCTGCCTGAAATCCCTGGCACATATTATTTACTCCATCCTGAAGGGTTTTATTTTAAATCGAATTAAATACATTTTGGGAGGAAGAGATCTGCAGCTATTCAGCCGACGAGGTGGAGCACGCAAAAGGCCAATCCATACATCTTCTTGTTATTACAGCCGAAAAAACATTAAGCCCTCTATAGCGTCAGGATCTCGCAGTGTTCACTTGTTAATAGGTGATGAACGCCTCCCGTCAAAGACAGAAAAATATTTGTTTTCACTAATTTTTAAAATATCGATATGATGCATTCCTGCATTTGCCCATCCATCCCCAAAAGGCTCAAACATTGGTTTTTTATCGATTGCTATTTCCTTGTAGCTGGTTGATGATAATTCCTGAATTTTATAAATATGGACTCCCATGCCATAGCCTTTTGCCTGCTCCTGGGCGAACCTGTATAAACTACCATTATGCTCAAAAATCCTGCCGCCACATCTGCCATGATTCCAAAACTTAACTGGTGATTTTGGGTGTGCTTTCCATCCTTCTGTCAATGCATCCGAATAATATAGATATAGTCTGCGTTTGCGGGTTGTAAATAAATAAAATCGATTTTGCCAATATATAATACTGGAATCTACGAATTTTTTGTTTTGAATAAGAATTCTTTCAAGTTCCCATTTACAGGGAAAATCAGTTGCCCGGTAAAGCCTTACCGATTTTGCCTGTTTAGATTCCGGTATCATGAATATATCGGAACCATGTTTAAAAACATAAGGGTAAGATAAATGGAAAGGTTCATCTAAGACAATAGCCTGAAATATCCATTTGTCTTCATTCTCATTATAAACTGAGACACCGATTTTTGCCTCAGAAACTGATTTTAAAACAACTTCAGAAAAGAGATAAAGTTTATCTTTATGTTTTAAGAGAAACGGACCGGCTAAAGCCTCGGCATCAATTGGTAACTGACCCCTGTCATAAATTTTTGATTTTTGAAGATCCCATTTAAACGGATTTGATGAATATTGATAACCGATTGACCAGTAACCGAATTGCTTGCTTTTTCTTAAATGTCGCAATTTTGTTTTGCCGAAATAAAAAAAATATCCCAGCAAACAAATGAAAACTATAACGATAAAAATATTGATAATGTTCATGAACAAATTCCTTCTAATACACCTTGATTCAGTTCATCTCTAACTAAAGTTGATGGCTTCGTAAAAAGCTTTTCATGGTGATGA
>JAJRPH010000275.1 GCA_024280875.1 Deltaproteobacteria bacterium
AAGGTACTCGTCCCCCTCCCGATTTCATCCATTATCACAAGACTGTCCGGCGACGAATTATTTATTATGTTGGCCGTTTCCTCCATTTCCACCATAAACGTGCTCTGGCCCTGGGACAGGTTATCCAGTGCGCCGACACGCGTAAATATCCTATCGGTAACCGATACGGAAGCATAGCTTGCCGGAACAAAGGAACCCGCCTGTGCCATAAGTACGATGAGCGCCACCTGACGCAGGACCGTCGATTTGCCGGCCATATTGGGCCCGGTAATAATCAACACCTGTTGATCCCGGTTATCCATATGGACATTATTGGGGACATAGCGTTCACCGACAAGCAGTTTTTCAACCACCGGATGTCTGCCGTCTTCAATGTGGATCACCCCGTCGGTATTTATTTCCGAACGGACATAATTATTTAAATCGGCAACCTCCGCATAACTCAAAAGACAATCCAGATTTGCAATAAACCGGGCAGTACTCATAATCACCGGATTATTTCCAACCACATGAGCCCTTATTTTGCAGAACAGCTCATATTCCAACGCGGCACGCTTCTCTTCCGCACCCAATACTCTGGTTTCATATTTTTTAAGATCATCCGTGATATATCTTTCCGCATTCACCAAAGTCTGCTTTCTGACATAATGCGGGGGCACTGATTTTGAATGGGTTTTCGTCACCTCGATATAATAGCCGAAGACCTTATTATACCGTACTTTAAGCGAACTGATACCGGTTGTTTCCTTTTCTTTTGATTCCAATTCCGCCAGCCCGCTCTTGCCGTCTTGAGAAATTTTTATCAGTTCATCAAGCTCATGGTTGTAACCCGATCTTATCATCCCGCCTTCATTAATCGTTGGCGGGGGGGCATCCACAATGGCGCTATCGATCAGTTCCGCTGTCTCCTTCAACGGTGAATAACTTGATTCATCCCATTGAAACAATTCAGCCGTCAAGTGTTGCAATTCCCGGATAATTTCCGGCAAGGCAAAGATAGATTGTTTCAACGCCAGAAGATCCCTGGCGGTTGAATATCCCATGGAAATCCTGCCGGCCAGCCTCTCAATATCGGCAACCGATTTTAATTGCCCCCGAATCGATTTGCGGACGGCAATATTGTTTTTCACCTCTTCAACCGCATCCAGCCGGGCATTTATTTCTGAAATATCCACCAGGGGATATCGCAGCCATTTTTTTAAAAGCCTTCCCCCCATCGCAGTTACGGTTGCATCCATCACGCCAAGCAGAGTTCCCTGACGTGAACCGGATTTTAAATTTTTAAAAAGCTCAAGATTATTAAAACTGACCTCATCGATTAACAGGTATTGATCCAGTACGTATGTTTCCAAACCCGTGAGATGTTTGATTTCCTGCTTTTGGGCATCCTGTACATAAAAGACCAGAGCACCGGCCGCACAAATACCGGCATGCAGATTCTCGCATCCGAACCCCTCCAGACTTCGGGTGTTAAACTGCGCAAGCAGGCAACTGCGTGCTTCCCGAAAAGAAAAAACCCGATCCGGAAGAAATGTGACGGATGTGTGGGAAAAAGATTGTAAAAAAGAAGAAAAAAAAGAATCGGTTTTTAGGGATTCCGCCAGGATAATTTCATTAGGTGCTATTTTACGAGCTTCTTCGATAATCAACTCAGGACTATTGGTTTCAACCACCCGAAAGGTACCGGTGGATAAATCCAGGCAGGAAAGTCCGAAGGTCTCTTTATGCCATGTAACCCCTAAAACAAAATTATTGGTTTTTTCGTCTAAAAGCGCGTCATTGATCACCATGCCGGGGGTAACAACGCGAACAACATCTCTTTTGACCAGTCCTTTTGCCTGGGACGCATCTTCTGTCTGTTCACATATGGCGACCTTAAAGCCCTTTTCAATCAGCCTTGAGATATACCCTTCCGCTGCCTTGACCGGGACTCCGCACATAGGAACCGCATCGTCGTCTTTCTTGTTTCTGGCGGTTAATGTAATTTCAAGTTCGCTGGATGCCGTCTTAGCATCCTCCAGAAACATTTCATAAAAATCCCCCATCCTGTAGAACAGTATATAATCCAGATACTGTTCTTTTATAGCCAGGTACTGCTTCATCATAGGGGTGATTTTAGGCTGCATCATTGACAAAATTATTTCAAACCGGAAGAATCTTTTAATAAATTAAGTCGCTGATGACTCGGGAACAGTTGCCGCTTCACTGGTAATTGAACGATCAGCATTTGAATCGGCAGCTTGCCGTGATGCAAGACCGGCTTCAAGTCCAGACATATTTTTTCTGACATTTGTTAATTCATCATTTAATTTGCGGATAGTCTTTCGTGCCACAAACCTTTCTGAAAGGCTGCTGAAAGAAGAAATAAGCAGGCCAACAAGAAAAAAAATCAGAAAATAAAGTGCAACTTGCAGTTCCGGAGTATGATAATTACCGATCCAATAATCAATTCCGACCCCTCTTTTTTCAAGGAAAAAAGTCTGATTCTGCCAAAAAACGACCCCGAGCAGACCAATTAAAACCAGCCAAAAAGCAAGCTTAACCTTTCTCATCTAAATCTCTCCATCTTCAGGTTGACGGTAAAAAATTATTTTCCCGAAAATGCAATCGGGACAACTTTCTTTTTAAAAAAAACCGGACCAAGACCGGACAATGATGCGATCACTCACAAAAACGACGCAATCATTCAAAAATTACTGAATAATGCATCGTAATTAGATATACTGACTTTTTTAATTTAAAAACTCAACCGTTTTTTCGAATAAAAATAGCACGGAATTTTGTATACAGAGGACTCATTGCATTACAGCGGAACAATCTCCGCGTTTCCCCAGATACCGATTTTTCCTCCGGCAATGACAACGATTACAGAAACACCATCAATCCGTTTTCCAAAATCAATGGCCCGTTGAATTTCCTTTTCCGAAGTGACTTGATTGCAGATTGAAGTGGCTGCGGCATCTGCAACAGCGCATGAATCAGATACAACGCATACCGCATCCGCTTTTCCCGCACTGAAAGAATGCCCGATAGTTGCCGATGAAGTACACACGGCAAACGGCGTACCCGGAGAATCCAGGCGAATTCCAAAACGCATGCTTAATGGGGATTTACCGGCAAAAATGGAATAGGTGAACGGCCGATTCAACTGAATAAAAATATCACCGCCATTTTCCACGATAATTTCATTTGAATACGCCAGAAGCTCAACACCCACCGATTCCGCTACCGCTCCGGCTACTGCTGCCATGGGACCGACGCCGGCACGGATACCGGCTTCCGCCATCTCCCTGACAATCAGCAGGGCCGGCTCAGCGACTGTCCACGGGTCAAGAGTTGTAAGAAACCCGGGATGCAAATTAATATAAGATTCGATATATCCCCTGATTTTAAAAACCTGTTCTTTTGCTTCATTTTCAAGCATCCGGTCCGCGCAAATCCACAAATCAGTTTCCTTGACCGACACGCCAAAGGATACCAGCCCGCCGGCTTTAATTAAATCACGATATGTTCTTTTCTCGTACATGGGTCATCGCTTCAATTATTCAACCTTGATGGCTTCGTAAAAAGTCCAAATTCTGTGTTGCGCTTCATCCTTCGTTTCTTCATAGTACGATAAGTACTAATTATCACTCAGTATTTGCGCGCCTTGAATTTGAAGCTTTTTTCTTTGCCATCGGAATCTGACTTTTTACGAGTTCGTCAACCTTAACGAAGGTCAAAGATTTAATTGCCAGAACCTGTTTCGGATTTAAAGGTTCATAGGCCTTGGCCTCAGCGCTTCGGGGAATTGTCTTAAAAAATACTGATCCGTCATGCCCGCAATAAAATCCCTGACGATTTCCTCAGAGCAATGACCGGACATATAGTCACCGGACATGCCGTCAATAAAATTTTTAAAAACAGGAGAAGATCTCTTATTCTCGGCAATATCATCCAGAAACCGGCTGAACATTTCCTTAAAAAGCTGCCTGAGCCTGTCCAACTCTTTTTTAATCAACGGGTTCATATATATCCGGTCATAATTAAATTTCTTCAAACGCTTCAAGGCTTCCGACACGTCAGGACTGAACGAAACATAGGATTTCCCGTAACTGTTTAAAATGATGTCCGTGACCAGGGAATAAACAATCTCACCGTTCGTATCACCCAGGCAACTCACGCTCTCTGCAGGCAGTTCGGAACGATTAATGAGCCCCAGCCGAATGGCGTCTTCAATGTCCCTTCCAATATAACTGACCGTGTCCGAAAAACGAACCACGCACCCTTCCAGAGACATGGGAATAAGGATAGTCGAATCACCTGATTTCATGTATCCTATTTCCGATTCAAGGTTTGAAAAATTTTTCCTGGGAATAGGCTCAACACTCAGATTATGGATTTCACCATCATGACACAATATCCCGTCTAATGTCTGCAGGCATAAATTCCAGCCGCGCCCTTTGCGTTCGACCTTTTCCAAAAAATGCACGCTCTGAACGTTGTGATGAAACCGGCCTATATTAAATGAAACACATATTTTTGATAAAATGCTTTCACCGTCATGGCCAAAAGGCGGATGTCCAATGTCATGGCCGATGGCAATGGCCTCAATCAGATCTTCATTTAAACTGAGAAACCGGCCGATGGTTCTTGCCACCCTGGAAACCAGCTGAACATGGAGCATCCGATGCGTAATATGATCATTTTTGATCAGATAAAAGACCTGTGTTTTATCTATATAGCGTGTATAAGCCATTGAATTAAGGATACGATCAACGTCAACCGCAAAATTCTGCCGATAGTCACTCGCCAGCCGTTCTTCCTGGAATCTGCGAATACCGTCTATGCTTTGTGTGGCGAAATCAGCGAGCAAATCCGCCTCTCTGTGATCCAGGATGCCGCTTAATTTTTCAAGGGGATGAGTGCTAAATTTCTCCATTACGAATCATTTTCTCCATCAGCTGATTATAATCAATTCCTGCTTTCTTAAAACCGGCCTTTCCGTATTTCATGTTCGCCTCCAGCACATAATATCTATTGTCGCATCCACAGATATCAATGCCCACATCATTCCATCCGCAGCGTCGGGCAGTATCAAGGGCAAGTTCAAGCGCCTTTTCCGGGAGTTTATCAAAAGAGATCTCACCCCCAAGCCCAACATTGCTTCTGAACTCTCCGGGCGGGTTGATCCGCCAGTAGGCATGCACGACACGTTCACCAATAATAACAACCCGGATGTCTCTGCCAATCGGCAAGTACTTCTGTATATATATCACTTTTGTCAAACAACAATATTGTTCCAATTCTTTTTGATTATGAATCAGAAACACGCCTCTGCCCAAAGCCGACCCCCGGGGGATTTTCCCGATAAACGGAAAATCAAAATATGATAATATCTTTTCTCTATTTCTTTTACCATAAAATATTCTGGTTGCCGGGTGAGGAATTTTCAGCAGCTTAAATAATGCCGTCTGTTTGATTTTATCCTGAGCAAACCGGTAGGTGTGAACACTGGGAAATATTTTTTTCCCCATTGCATCAAACATGTCCGCATAAAATGACGATGGATAATAAATTCTTTCAGAATTGATTATCAGTGATATTTCTTCTTTGCTGTAATCTAAAAAATCTGGACGAACGCCCAGGGTTATGACATTTGCGCAGTGCCTCAGCCGGGATTCCAGAGCGATAACGTTCGTTGAATCATTCATCAGGTCAACGTTAAAAAATAATTTAAGTCTTTACAGACATAAAACATGTAAAAAGTTAATCTTCCGGGGTGATCGTAAACGTGGAAGGCAGCACATTAATATCCGCCCAGTGTCTGTCAACAGTAAAACTGAATCCCTGATCATCCCCATTTGTAATGACCAGATGAAAAGGAACCTGATGTTCGTTGACGGTTCTTATGTCCTTAAACTCAACCTGATATGCTTTCTTTCCCCATCTGAATATTTCTACTTTTTCAATCACAAATTCATTGAAAAATATTTTCTCAACCACGCCCAACCAGTATTTCCTGAAAATCAGAACAAATTTGCCCCCCGACCCTACCTGTTCCCCAGGCTCTTCCTGCTCTAGCAAAACGGAATCATGTTCGTATACGGGGACGCCGCCGGCCAGATATTCAATCACCTCGCTGACATTTATAGAAACTCCGGTCACCTGTTTCAAGTTCGGATCCGAGCATGTTTCACTGTATGACTGCTGATCCATTTGAGATAAAAAGGAATATTGATTTCCGTCAAATATAAATTTTGCAACCGGTTGGCCGGGAAGGCCCAAAAATTCAATTCGAAGCCGGCCATCTGCCGCCCCCAGCCAGGCTGCGCGTGATGTACGGGACCTACCTGAATCCCAGAAGCTGATCTTGCCGATCCCCTTAAAAGAGTTAACCGCATCATTTCTTTGTTCAAGAATTGAAAGGAATCTGCTCACTTCAGGCGGTGCTTGTTGGAACTCAAACCCGGCGTCTTTTTTTATGATGTTATAGCAGGCCGGCAAAAACAGAATAGCCAGAAAAAATACAAGCCAGGCTTTTACACTCATCCGGCTTAAAACTTCTTTCATCCGGCTTAAAACCCTTTCTGATTCAGTGAATCAATTTTTTCCTGCAGCCCTTTTTTATCCTTATCCTTTTTCTGAAGTGCATGTTCATAATATTTAAGCGCCGTTGCCGGATCGTTCATTTGAATATAGATATCCCCCAAATGCTCCAGAACGACCGGATCATCGGGAATGAGTTCAACAGCCCGTTTGAGCTGCGGCAATGCTTCTTCAAAAAGACCTTTTTTAAAATATACCCATCCAAGGCTGTCAATGATGTAACCATTATCCGGTTTATATCCCAAAGCCTTTTTAATCATGGCTTCGGCTTCATCCAGCTTAATCCCTTTATCGGCATAAGAATATCCAAGATAATTCAATGCATCCGCATGTTCCGGATTCAAGTTGAGAACGGCTTTCATTTCTTCTATGGCCCGATCGACATTTCCCTGCCGGTCATAAATAACGCCTAATTCAAACAGCAGATCCGTATTCTCCGGATCAAGAAGAAGCCCTTCCCCGATTAACTGAATGGATTCTTCGGTCATTTCCTTTTCTTTATAAAAGGAAACCAAATAAGGAATTAATTCCAGCTTCGTCGTATCCGGGACCTGGGGCATGGCTTCCTTTAACATCTCAATTCCCGTATCAAAATCATTATTGTTGTAATAAATGATGGCCATGTGCAACAAGGAGTTCTTGTAAAACCGGGTATCTGATTTAACGGCTTTAAAATTTTCAAGGGCTCGGTTCATGTTGCCTTTTTCATAATAAACAATAGCAGATGCATACGCGATCTCTGAATTTCCCTGGACACCTGCCGACATACCGTCAAGAACAATAAGGGCATCATCGGTCCGCTTCTGAAGAATCAGATATCGCAATACGGTTCCGACCACATTGGGATCGTTTAAACTCCTTTCGCCCAATCCTTTTAAAAGAGATCCGGCTTTAGCGGCATCATTTTTATTATACAAAATCCCCAGTTCGATCGCGGAAATAATATTGTCCGGATTTCGATCAAGGATTTGTTCTAACATGGTTATTCTTTTATGTTCCTGTTTGGTTAAGCGATAGATCTTAACCAGTTCAAGACGGGCTTCATCCAGTGACGGCGATAGTTCGAGGGACTTTAAAAACGCCTCTTCCGCTTTATCGTAGTCGGCTTTGACACCATAAATTTCTCCGATATAATAATATCCCACATAATTGTCGGGAAAGTACTCCAGCATTTTTTCATAAATACGAAAGGAGTTATCCATATCTCCTTCGCTAAAATACATTTTCCCCAAAATCTGATAAATATTTTTCCGTTTCGGATCATTTAAAATTACTTTTTCATATATCGGTTTTACATCCGCTTGTTTATCTAACGTTTTTTTTATTGAAGCCGACATCACCAGGGCATCCACCGATTCCGGGTCTTTTGCAAGAATCTCCTCAACAACAATCAGTGCCTTTTCATTTTCTTCCTTATGAAGATATAAAATAGCCAGCTCTTTTTTTAAAAATAACGATTCCGGATCCTTTTCCATTGCCAGTTTCAGAAAATAAATGGCATCCTCTACATTTCCGTGCGTTAATGAAATCTCCGATTCCATAAACAAATAATAGCTATTGCCGGAACCGGCATCTTCGCTGGCCGTCTGCGGACTTGTGACCTGATCATCCACATAATCGTCTTCAATCGTACCTGATTTAATCTTCTTCAGGCCACAACCTTCAAGCATTAAAATAAAACAAAATAAAACAGCTAACGTACCAATCAACTTTTTCATCTTTTTGCCCCGATTTAAGCGATAAACATTTTCACCCTTATTCATATAAATTAAAATCCGGAATCTCTTCTTTGAAAAACGCTTTCATTTTTTTGATTATATTTTTTTCAAGCTGGCGAACCCGTTCTCGTGAAATACTAAATTTATCGCCAATATCCTGTAGCGTTAACGGGGTGTCTGTAAATATCCGCTTATCAAATATCTCAAGTTCCCTTTCTGTTAATTGTGTTCTGAATATCACCACATTTTTCTGTAAAAGGGTTTCGATTTCCTTTTTGGCGACCTTGCTCTCAATGGAAACATCACCGGAACTTAAAAACGCCCCTCTTTCCGTATCAGAATCTTCTTTCAGCGGTGCATCCAGGGAAAGATCCCAACCGTCAAGGCGCTGGTCCATTTCCATTACTTCCTTCTCTGAAACGCCCAATCGGTCGGACAAAAGCTGGGTATGAGGAACAAAGCCTTCTTCAATTAATTTCTGTTTCTCTTTTTTGAGCTTGAAAAAAAGTTTACGCTGCCCCTGAGTGGTTCCAATTTTTACCAGCCGCCAGTTATCCATTATAAACTTTAAAATATATGCTTTTATCCAGAAAGATGCATAATAAGAAAATTTAACATTTTTGTACGGATCAAATTTCTGGACCGCTTGCATCAGTCCGATATTGCCCTCCTGAATAAGATCCAGCAAGTTCTGCATCCACACACGCTGAAACTCCAGCGCAATCTTTACCACCAGTCTTAGATTGGAAGTCGCCATGATAAACGCAGCGTCTGAATCATCTTGCTCGGTGATTCGTTTACCAAGTTCTATTTCCTCTTCCCGGGTAAGAAGTCTGTATTGACTAATTTCAGATAAATAACGCTGGAGCGGATCATATTCAACAAGGCTTTTTCCACTGCCTGCTTTCTTTTTTAACCTTGTCTGATCTATCGATAAGTTATTGATATCCAAATTATTTTCTTTACTGTCGCTCATATCACGGCTTTTACTTTTTTTCTTTGAATTACTCATTATGATATCAACCATCAATTATTATTATTTCAAATCATTGCGTGTGAATAGACTCACATGATTACGTTCCGATCTTTGACCTTCATCTTTAGTTCGTATGTTCAAAGTTTAAAATTATAATCGGATTTGTATTAAATTTCTTATAGCGATAAATTACAAGTAACAATTACAAAATTTTCAATTAAAAAACAGTATATTTTCAACATACTTGAAAATTTAATTTTTACATTATATTTGATATGGACAAAAAAAACAAACCATGTTATTGAATTTTTCTTTTCTAAATGCGCCTGTAGCTCAGCTGGATAGAGCAACGGACTTCTAATCCGTAGGTCGCAGGTTCGAGTCCTGCCAGGCGTACCATTAAATGATGTATTTACAAATGATGTATTTACGAAAGGACTTTCCGGGAACTATTACAGCCAGTCCGGTTTTTTAATTTCTGATTTCTGATTTTACCAGCCCCATTCACTTCTTCACGTCATTTTTGATCCTTAGGTTTCACTCAAAAACAACTTTACATTTTAATGCTCAAACCCCACCAGAATCCTTGATTCTTTCTAAAGTATTCAACCAGATGCAATGATGGTTGTGTTTGACAAAACCGTCAAGTTAATTTATTTACCTGTATCATCCAAAAAAATTCTAACAATTCATGGAGGGGAAAATATGACCTATAACAATATACTATTTGAAATCAAAGACAATATTGCTACAGTCACCATCAACCGGCCCAAATCATTAAATGCACTCAATACGGAAGTATTGAATGAACTTTTTCAGGCAGCTGAATCTGTTGCCGCCAATGAAGCAATCCGGGTACTGATTCTGACGGGAAGCGGTGAAAAAGCATTTGTCGCCGGAGCAGACATTACCGAACTTGCTGAATTAAATCCTCTTGCCGCCAAATTTTTTGTGGCAAACGGTCATAAAACCATGGCAGCGCTTCAGGATCTCGCGATTCCGGTCATTGCCGCTGTTAACGGATTTGCCCTGGGTGGAGGACTGGAACTGGCGCTTTCATGTGATTTTATTTATGCGTCTGAAAACGCAAAATTCGGACTCCCGGAAATCACTCTGGGGCTGATTCCTGGATTTGGGGGCACTCAGCGTCTTTCCCGCATTATAGGTAAAAATATGGCAAAGGAAATGATTTTCACCGGTAAAATGATTTCAGCCACAGAAGCGGCCCAACTGGGAATTGTCAACAGTGTCGTCCCGCCTGGAGAACTGATGAAGGAAGTCCTAAAAACAGCCGGTGCCATCGCATCCAGAGGAAAAGTTTCTTTAAATATGGCAAAACAGACCATCAACCAGGGACTGGATGTGGATCTGGCAACGGGCTGTAAAATGGAAACTGATGCTTTTGCCCTATGCATAGCCAGCGAAGACGCTCGGGAAGGAACCCGGTCATTTCTCAAAAAACGGAAACCGAACT
>JAJRPH010000276.1 GCA_024280875.1 Deltaproteobacteria bacterium
ATCTGCATGGCGGTATCACTTTGGGAGCCACCTCCGGATATTCGCAGCTGCGTGATGGGCACCTTGTTCTTTTTCTCCGTCAGCTGTGCGCCTTCCTTGAGTCCGTAAATAAGTCCTTCAATCATTGCCCGGTAAAGGTGTCCCCGGGTATGGACATCGCCGAAACCGATAATGGAGCCTTTGGCGTATCGCTCCATATGCGGTCCCGGAGACCAGTGGGGCTGAAGCACCAGGCCCATTGAACCGGGTGGGACATCGCGGATGATTTTTTCAAACAGCATTTCCGGTGTGACACCTGTTTTTTCCGCCTCCATCTTCTCCTTGAGCCCGAACTGTTCCTTGAACCATGTCACCATCCAGAAGCCGCGCATTATGGCCACTTCGGTATAATACTGGTCCGGCACAGCAGCCGGGTAGGGGGGGACAAACGCCTGGAGTTCCACATACCGCTGGATCGCGGTGTTCACTGTTGCAATTGTTCCAAAGCTTAAACAGGCGGTTTCCGGTGTCAGGCACCCTGCGCCAAGAATTTCACATGCCTTGTCACTGGCGGCCGCAATGACCGGGAGGCCTGCCGGGATTCCGGTTTCCTGGCCGGCTTTTTTCGTGATCATTCCCAAATGTTGTCCCGGTTTCACCAGGTCGGGCAGTTTTTCTTTTTCAACCGGAAACAGTTTCCATTTAAAATCATGTTTGCCCGCCCACTGGTAAGTTTTGGCATTAACGGGAAGATAGCCTACGTTACTGCCCACAGAATCAATAAATTCATGGGTTAACTTGAAGTTTAAATATCCGGACAGCAGCAGATACTTATATGTCTTTTTCCATATATCCGGCTGGTTCTGCTTGATCCAGTTGATCTGGCAATTGGAAATGACGCCATCGATAAAATCATGGAGCTTAACGGTTTTTAAGACAGGTCTTAAAAAGGAAGGAAGAATTTTTTGCGAATCCGCTTTTCTCTGATCCAGCCAGACGATTGCCGGCCGCAGCGCGTTCCCGTCTTTATCCACATTGACCACCGTCGCCCGCTGGGTGGTGATGCTGACACCGGCAATATTATTTTTAAGGTCCCCTGATTTTTCCAGCAGTGCCCGGCAGGATTTGCAAAGCATCTCCCAGTAATATTCCGGTTTCTGTTCGGCCCATCCGGGATATTCTGAAAAATACGGTTCAATGGGCGTCTTGACCAGGTCAATAATTTGTCCTTTAAGATCAACCAGGGCCGCGCGAATCGATTGCGTGCCCGCATCAATTGTCAGAATCAATTCTTCCTTTTTTCCCATCATAGAGTCCTTTTTTTTATGAGAACGTTAATTTGCTTTATTACCGATCAAGTCCAAGATGACCGCCTGGATTCATGATGTTATTCGGGTCAAAATGGTTTTTTGATGAGCGCAGCACATCCATTTGCTTTTTGCCCAGGTGACGTTCCATGAGTGGCGCGAATAATTTTCCCACACCATGATGATGGCTGATGGAGCCGCCGTTTTTTAAAATCGAGTCCAGCACGCCGTCATGGAATTTTCGGTATTCCGGGAGATCAATTACTTTAAGTATGAAAATAAAATACAGGTTGGTCCCCTGGGGGTAAAAGTGGGAGGCATGGGTCATGCAGATGACACTGGGATGGGATTTTATAAAGGCGCGCACGCCTTCATGCAGCCGGTGCAGATTCTCCCAGGTGACTCCGGATTCCACCGTGTCGATCATCACGCCGTAATCCATAAGGTCTTCTCTCATATACGGTTCTTTGTAACGGGTTTTTTCCCATTTTTTTGTGGCATACCCGCTTAAAGACATGGCACCGTTCTTCTTGCATATTTTTGTGACCTGATCTCTGACATGATTGGAAAATCCTTTTTCACCTTCCGACCAACCCATGCACAGGCACCGCTTCATGGGTTTATAACCGCGTAGCGTCATCAGTTTATCTACAGGAGATCCGTGAATGCCAAAGAGTTTCAATCCCACCTCGGTTTCTTCCGGGTCGGATATCCGGAATACCGCCGGCAGTCCGAATTCCGCCTGGGTAATTTCCCTGCTCGCGTTGACCGCCGCTTTCCAGGACGGGAACATAAAACCGAAGCGCTGACGGTTGCGGGGCATATAACGGAAAATTTTCATGGTCACTTCAACCAGGATACCAAAAGACCCTTCATTGCCTTTCATGATGTCGTTGATTTTAGGGCCTGTTGCTGTTGCCGGGAATTCCAGGGTTTTAAATGATCCCGCAGGGGTAACATATTCCTGGGCAAAGACGATATCATAGACATCTCCGTAGTAGGTGGAGGTCTGACCGGAACCAAGCGTGACCACCCAGCCGCCCACCGTCGAAAATTCAAAGGACTGGGGGAAATGGCCGCAGGTATATCTTCGTTTGACATTAAAATTTTTCGGTGCTTTGTTTAAAGCGTCTTCATACGCCGGTCCGAACATCCCGGGCTGAACTGTTGCAGTCTGGTTCAGCTCGTTGATATCTAAAAGCTTGTTCATGTGGGTGCTCATTACCAGCATAATGCCGGCTTTTGGTGCATTTAAGCCAAAAGTAACCGATGAACCGCCGGAATAAATATAAATGGGGATTTTTTTACCATTGCAATAATCGACAATTTTCTGCACGTCCAACTTGTTCCTTGGATGAACAACAATGTCCGGAACATTGCGAACCAGATTCTGCCTCAAATCCATGGCTTCATCCACGGTCTTGCCATGGCTGAACTTGACCCGGCTGTAATCATCGGTGTTGATATTTTTTTTACCGACAATGTCTGTAATTGCTTTTATCTGTGCGATTGTTAAAGCGATTTTCTGATCAATGGAAACTTTCTCGTTTCCTTCAAACTGCGGTTTTTCAAAATCGTCATCCGTCATGTTAAATATTTCTTTTAACATCTGATACCATTCAGTGCTCGGATGCTTGAACTCTTTAGGACTGCCCCATTTGAAAATGGAACGGTATGATTTTTTTTTGGGCGGCTTTTCACTCCAATCCGGTTGAAATGTCTTAGACATAGTCTTCTCCAGTTTGATTAAGGTTGTCGCTTCGTAAAAAACCCAAATTCTGTGTTGCGCTACATCCTTCACAGCTTCAAAGTACGACAAGTACGAATCATTGCTCAGGATTTGCGCGCCTTGAATTTGATGCTTTTTTCTTTGCCATCGGAATTCGACTTTTTACGAGTTCATCAAGGTTGATCAAATTATTTTTAATAAAATGTTGCGTGCAGGGGCATACAGAATTCGTCTTTTCTGCGTTAACATCATACTATGAAAGCATAGCCACTGCTTTTTCCCCTGCCGACTTTAAAATGTCCTTCATTATCTGCTTTGCTTTGTCCGGTTCCCGGTTTTTTAGTGCCTGGTAGATATCTTTATGGAAAACTATTGTTTTGGCCCGGTTTTCCGGATCACTGAAATACAACTCATAATAGTCATTCATCTGACTGGTGAACGCATTGAGCAAAACGACATATAGAACATTGCCGCTGGCCCTTGCGATAATATTATGAAGCCGCATGTCCCGCTCATCCATGCTTTTATCATTTGTATCGAACACCAGGCGCTCTATGTTTTTGAGTTCTTTTGCGGTCCTGTTTTGTGCCGCGCAATATGCCATTTCCGGAACCAGTAGTTCCCTAAGATCCATCAGGTTTTTAAAAACATCCAAGTCCAGGGCATTGTTTTTAAAAAGCAGTTCTTTCACCAGCTCCAGGCTGCCGCTTTCAAGATAATCTTTTACGTAAACACCTTCCCCATGTCTGATCTCGACCAGGTCCATGCTTTCGAGTCTTCCAAGCGCTTCACGGACGGTGGAACGATTTACGTTCAACATGAGCGCCAGAGTCCTTTCCGCAGGGAGCTTTTCCCCGGGGACAATGTCCCTGTTGATTATTCTGTTTTTTAACTGTTCGACAATTTCCTCATAGAGTTTTGTCTTATTAAGTGGTTTCAGTAGAGGAATATTTTTTCCCATTTCAGAAGGTGCCTTTTGTATAAAAAATGATGCGAACCGATATGGTTTGCTGATACGGTGGTCCGACCACCCTCTTTATTGCAAAGGTAAAACCGGATGTCAAGGAATTTTTAATGCATGGTGCCAGGCTGATTACAAAAACCGTGCATGTCATTCCATGTTTGAAAAATAAAAATCAAACTGTTTTTGTCAGTTACCGTCATTTAGATAAAGACAGACCTCTATTTTTTATGGTAATGTAAAAATGGTAATGTAAAAAATGATGCACTCGTAAAAAGTATATGTTTTGGCACGAGATGGGACTTTTTACGACTCCATCAAAAATGATGTTATGATGGAAATATCGTCGCCTTTGATGCGCCATGTGAATGGAACCAAACATCGGGGGAATAGTCAGTGAGCATTTTGTCCTTTTTTGATTTCCTGTCTTTTGTGATTTATATCTATCTCGGGGTTTACGTATTATGTAAAAATCCTGAAGAGCCGATTAACCGTGTCTTTTTTGGTGCGATCAGTTGTTTTGCCGTTTGGGCGTTTACGTCGGTATTTTTTAATAATCCCGATGCTTCCAAAGAGACCGCCTTGCTGTGTGTAAACATTGCTTCCATGGGATGGATCAGTTTCGGCAGTTTCGCGTTGCTTTTTTTTCTTGTTTTTACGGAAAAGAATAAAATCCTTCAATCGCGATGGTTATATCCGGTTTTGATCTTCGTGCCGGCGATATTTATTTATCAGCAGTTCGCGAATCAGGCGCTGATATCGAATTTGATTTCTCAATGGTACGGGTGGGGGCTGGTCTGGCAGAATTCAACCTGGACGTTTCTTTTTTTGGCTATTATACTGTTTTTACGGGAATCGGAATTTTTCTCGGGTTTGATTACTGGAAAAAGGCCGGTGATCCGATATTGAAAAAACAATCCGCAATTGTTTTTATTACCGCTGTTCCGCCTTTTTTGCTGGGGTCATTGACCAATGTATTGCTCCCTGAGTTACACATTTATTATGTTCCGCCGGTGGCATGTCTTTTTCTACTGTTCTGGGTATGCGGGATTGCCTATGTGATTCTCCGCTACAGATTTTTAACCATTACACCAGCGATCGCAGCGGAAAATATCCTTTCAACCATGACAGAGGCATTGATATTAATAAATCCAACGGGGCGGATCATTACTGTGAACAAGGCTACTATCGATATGCTCGATTATCAGAAAGAGGAACTGGAAGGCCGGAAGTTTGAAGAAGTGTTTGCGTCAAAACAAGATGCCGCCATGCTGTCAAAGGAGTTAATCCCCCAAGAAGGTGTGAAAAATGTAGAATTCCAGTTCATAACCAGGGCAAAGAAAAAGGTTCCGGTGATATTGTCCGCTACGTTGCTGAAAGATGAATTTGCACATGTTGCCGGAATTATTTGTGTTGCCAGGGACATCAGCGAACAGATTAAAATGCAGAAAAGGATGTTCGCGGTACATAAACTGGAGTCGATTCGATCTTTGGCCGGCGGAATTGCCCATGAATACAATAATAAACTATCTGTGTTGTCATGTAATACGGATTTGCTTCAATTAAAATTGTCCGGAAATCCGGCGCTTGAAAAAAATCTGGCGCCAATGAAAACGGCCATTTCTCAGATTAGTGACTTGACTGCGCAACTGGTTGCCTATGCGCGGGGCGGAAAATATCAGCCGGATGACATGGATATAAATAATCTGGTGGAAGCCGCACTCCCGGTTTTTCAGCATACCGGCAATGCACATATCCATATTGAAAAGTCTATGGAGAAAAATCTTCCCAAGGTCATCGCAGATTATAACCAGATGGAAATGGTGCTGCATATCATTTTGAGTAATGCCTCGGAATCCATGCAGGGAAAGGGTCGGATTCAAATTTTGGTCAGTAATGTTGAGATTTCGGAAGAGGATGCCCCATCCCATGCCGGGTCCCGGGCCGGCTATTATGTCGGTCTGACAGTGACCGATGAAGGTAGCGGTATGGATGAACAAACTTTAAAACAGATTTTTGATCCGTTTTTTTCGACTAAAGTTCGCGGCAGAGGACTGGGGATGGCCGCCGTTTATGGAATTATCAAGAATCATGACGGCTTTATCGATGTTTCATCTCAAATCGGAAAAGGGACATCGGTTTGTATCTACCTGCCGGCGGTTGCGGCCAAAGAAAATCATTAAGCATATATTGAAAAAAGGATGAAGGCAAAATCTATGAATCGACCGTTTTTGAAAGCCGGTTATGTCGGGGCGCTGGTAATTGTATTGAGTATTATACTCCTCATTATTTTTCCGTCTAAAGCGCCCAAGCTGGCGGACGGATTTTTTACACCGATCATTGCCTTTGAGTTTATTGAGACGCCGGCGGAAGTGTTTCAGATGTTTGTCTCAACCGACGGTACGGTCCGGCAGACGATGGTTGATGCCATGGATCTGGGGAATCAGCTGGACTTTATCTACATGTTCCTGTATTCATTGTTTCTGCTGATGTTTTGCCTTAAATGCGCCGAGATTTCATCGAAAAAATATTATTACATCGGTGCTGTCATTGCATTGGCGGTCCTGGCGGCGGATGCTCTGGAAAATATACAATTGCTGGGGATTACGGCAAACCTTGAAACCGGGGATTTTAAACAACACATAGCCTGGCTGCATTTGTTTACCTGGATAAAGTGGGGTGGGATTGCCGCTATCTTCCTGGTTTTGTTTTTTTGGTTTATAAATGGCGGTATATTCTCAAAAATAATCGGCATTACCGGTGTCTTGAGTTTTGTGTCAGGTTTGCTTGCATTCCTGAACCGGTCTGTGCTAAATGAGATATTCGGTTTAACGGTTGCTGTAATGTTTATCATGATGATCCTGTACTGTTTTATATATAAATATGACACTAATTGACTCGTTGAAATCCAAAGCGTTCCGGACCATATCCGTACCGGATGATTTGTCACCGCTCATTACCCATGATTCGCTGTCTGAAGTGGAACCGGCAGATGCCGAAATGACCCGTGAAGGGGTCGATGCCATCTGGGCCTGCGTGGAAGATCTCTACCGGACCGGTATTTATCCCGGGATATCGTTTAGCATGCGGAGAAAAGGGCTGGTGGTAATTAATCGCGCCATCGGTCACAGCCATGGAAATGGTTTCAAAGAAGCGCCGAATGCGGAAAAAATTCTCATGACCCCGGAAACCCCCGTATGCCAGTATTCCGCTTCCAAAGCAGTTACGGCCATGATGATTCATCTTCTGGCGGAACAAAAACAGCTTTTCTTAGATGATCCGGTAAAAAAATTTGTCCCTGAATTTGCCGCAAACAACAAACATGAAATCACCATTCTCCATCTGATATCCCATCATGGCGGGATACCCACCCCGCCGGCTGATGTGGATCCGGAAATCCTTTACGATCATGACGATCTGGTTAAGCTTATCTGCGGTTTAAAACCGACATCCAAAAATGGCGAAAGCATGGCATATCATGCCGTCACCGGCGGGGTGATTATGGGTGAGATTGTCCGCCGGGTGACCGGCAGCAATATCCGGGAACTGCTTCGTGAAACCATCCAAAAACCGCTGGGATTCCGTTATTTTAATTACGGCGTACCTGATAAAGATATCAGCAAGGTAGCCGTTAATTATGATACTGGTTTGCCCCTGATTTTTCCGTTCTCCACAATGGCCAAACGGGCATTGAGCGTGTCATGGGAGGATGTTGTTCGCATTTCAAACGAACCGCGGTTCATGAAGGTCGTTATCCCGGCAGCCAACCTGGTGGCCACTGCGGACGAAATGTCGCAATTCTACCAGATGCTTTTAAACGGTGGTGAATTAAACGGCAAGCGGATTTTCAAGTCGTCCACTATACAACGGGCGGTTGCACCGGTAGGGAAAATGGGGTTTGACCGCACTATGGTGATCCCCATGCGGTACAGTGCCGGGTTGATGCTGGGGGCGTCACCTGCGGGAATGTGGGGACCATATTCTGAATCAGCTTATGGCCATATCGGATTTATTAATATTTTCTGCTGGGCTGACACGGCGCGGGATATTTCCGTATCTCTGCAGACAACCGGAAAGTCACTGGCCGGGCCGCATATTGGGCCGCTGGTTCGATTTTTATTCACCGTGGGGCGGCATTGCAGAATGAAAGACGGCTTAGAAGATGTGTCGGGGTCATTTGCGTCTTTTAAGGCCCCGTTTCAGAAAATGCTGCGCAGGCTTATTCTAGGATTTTAAAAAATTTTAAATATCCTTTAACTCGTGCCGCATGATTTTTCCCACTGGACTTTTAGGCAGGATATCCCTAAAATCAATAATTTTTGGTACTTTGTAAGATGCCAGGTGTTGTTTGCAGAAATCAATGATATCTTCTTCAGACACTTTTCCAATGAAATCGATTTTAAGGGATATGACCGCCTTAACCGTTTCACCGCGATAAGGATCGGGGTGGCTGATGACCGCGACTTCCTCCACTGCCGGGTGAAGGTAAAGCACGTTTTCGATCTCTCTGGGTGCGATATTGTACCCGGATGCCACAATCAGATCCTTGATGCGGTCGACAAAATGGACAAAATCCTGTTCATCAATATAGCCCCGGTCCCCGGTTCGGAGCCATCCGTCCGGCAGGAAGGCGGCTTCGGTTTCTTTCGCTTTGTTAAGATAGCCGGCTGCCACCTGCAGGCCCCGGTAGCAGATTTCGCCTTCCACATTGCGTGCCACGTTATTGCCCAAGGCGTCCGTGATTTTTACTTCGGAAAATACCGGAATACCGATAGCGTCATATTTTTCTTTAATCCCGGGTACGGAGATGATCCCCCCGCTGTTTGTTTCAGTCATTCCCCAG
Source organism: Deltaproteobacteria bacterium (assembly GCA_024280875.1). Classification (GTDB taxonomy): domain Bacteria; phylum Desulfobacterota; class Desulfobacteria; order Desulfobacterales; family Desulfosalsimonadaceae; genus SURF-3. Next base: position 8,820 of record JAJRPH010000276.1, read on the forward strand.
CCGTTGATAAGCGGAATCCCGGTCAGTTCTTTCCATTGCCTCTGGACCTCAACCGGGACCGGGGCCGCACATCCGATGCTCGCCTTTATACTGCTTAAATCATACAGGTCAATCAGGTCCGGCCGTGACATCAAGGCTATGAAAAAGGTAGGGGGAGCGAATATCACGTTCACCCCGTATGTTTTGATGATCCTGAAAGAGTCCTCAAGGTCGAACAGCGGGATTGGGATGACGGTCCCTCCCTGGTACAGGGCCGGCAGCTGATGCAGCAGATACCCGGAAGTATGAAACATGGGCATAATCGAAAAATTGACCTCCCGGCCTTCCCATGAGCGAAACGCGTGCGCATGCGTCAGGGAGTTGAACACCAGGTTGTAATGTGTTTCAATAACCCCTAAGGGCTTGCCGGTGGCTCCCATGGTATAGAGCAGCAGTGCGCGGTCTTTCTGGGGGTACACCGGCGTTGCGTCCTCAAGAGGGGGACTTTTTTCGATGGATTCAAAAAAGTCGATGGTCCCTTCAATAGGCTGTTTGGGAGTTTCCCAGAAATATTTCAGGGAATTCGGGATCATCATATTCGGATCCGCCCAGTCTTTGACGTTGGTCACGATGATATTATCAATCTGATCGTTTTCTTTTAACCCCCTGATTTTGTCGTACAGGATATCAAGGATGAGAATACTCCGGGCCCCGGAATCTTTTATCTGGTAAGCGATTTCATCCGCCTGGTACATGACATCAATGGGCGTATGAACCGCGCCGATCATAGTCACCGCGTAAAATGCCACAATATGCTGCAGGGAGTTGGGGAGCATGGTGGCCACGACATCCCCTTTAACGATACCAAGGCTTTTCAACATGGACGCATATCGGCGGATCAGGTCATCCAGATCCCGGTAGGTGATTTTTTTGTCTAAAAAGATGACGGCCGTTTCATCGGGATGGCTTTTAGCGGTATTACGAAATAACGCGTAAATAGACACCTCGGGAATGAGGGGGAGGGGCTCCATAAACCAGCTTGGATGACTGATCACATAGGAATCCTCCGGAGAATAGGTTTGGGCTTCTTCAAGCCATTTATCCGGATACCCAAGGCCTTGATAGCTATCCATCAGCGTTTTATCAAAAAAGTCAGCGCCTGCTTCAAAACGCGGGGGCATGATTTTTTTCATTGAATTTCTCCTTTATGCAAGGGCGCGGGGAGGTGAATTTCTTCCAGCGCCATACGGCCAAGATCTCCCAAAAAGATCAGGGGCAGATGTTTTTTTTTAGCAACATCTTTTAATGAATGCATGCACATGGGGCATAAACAGACCATGGCTTCGGCCCCGGCTGTTTTTGCATCAAGAACATTCTCAACCACATCCGGTTTCGGATCACCGGCGTTGAGTAAAAATTTTACCGCAGCACAGCATTTCGCATTTCCCCGGTCAAAAGTCCGTTCTACGCGCGTTACGCCACACAGGTCAAACAGTTCATCGATAAAATGTTCTTTTTCAGGCGTATGACGGGAAGCGCACGGCCGCTGGTAGGCGGCTTTAAGGTTCAGCGGGACCAGACGGTCTTTGTTGGCGCTTAAATATTCCACCAGGTATTCGGAAAGGTGAATCACTTTAAACGGGACATGAATGCCATACTCCGGCGCCACACCGGCCAGCATCGCATAACAGTCATCGTGAAAGCAGACAATTTCTTTGGCGCCGGTGGCTGCCATTCGGTCGACAAATTCCTGAGCGTGCTTTTGCTGAATACTTTCAGCCCCCATATGACTGAACAGAATCCAGCAGAAATAGGGTTTGCCGCCGATTTTAGGCAGATCATAGAGTTCGCCTTGAATCAGATGACCGTCTGTTTTGCCGAATAAACAGATATTCATGATGCGGTCTGCCTGGGGAATATCCCGTAGTTCACCGGTAAACGTAAGCTTGGACTCTGTCATGTCAATGATGTCTTGAGCGACCCGCTGATATTTTTCTTGCAGCCCGGCAATCAGGTCAAACGGGTTGGCTTGTGTCGGGCAAATTTCGTTGCAGGCATAGCAGGTGATGCATTGATCAATCACCTGCGTGTGCTTCCCCGCCATCATTTCCGTCATCCAGCTAATGGCCTGATCTTTGTCCGCTTCAATCCATTGGCATTTTACCAGGCAGTCTCCGCACAAATCACAGCGTTCTTTATGGAACATTTTCAGCCTCTTGGGTTAAGTTTTTTTAAGATCATAATCAATATAATTTTCTTTTAAATATGTATACCTAACTTTAGTTATAATTACCCATAAATGGTCACCGTGTCAATCCGGTTCTGTTTGTGACCCTGGAAGGTTGTAGCCCTTGTATTGACAGGATGATTTTTATCGGCTATGAGTATACATTCATTTAGAATCAAGCCTTAACGCCGATTAAGAACGAACCGCATCGGTTACTGAAGAAATGAATCATTGCAGCGCGACGTGTGCCGCGATGATTTTTGATCAGATCGCCCCTTTAAATGAGAAAAGGATATTTTATGCGATATTACATCCGAATGTGTATACTTTTATCCTGTTTATTGTTTGCATGCGTTTGTTTAATTTCCTGCGATAAAAATAGTCCGAAAAAAACCGGCCGGGTGGTTGTCACTGATGTGGAATACAGCATTCGTCAGACCTATGGAGCCAAAGAAGGCCATGGTAATTCTTTTGTCGTTGACGCCAACGGTAAAGTAAAGAATGTTGGTGAAGCGGATGTCAAAAAAGTGGTGGTCACCGGTTACTGCCGATCCTGCACGCAAGCATTTACGAGTCAGCAGTGGTTTACTTCAGATTGTGATAAAACACCGACCCAGAAGGATACCATCGATTATCTGGCTGTCGGCGCAGAAAAAGAATTTCACGTTGAGGAAGTCGCATTCTTTTTTGGCTATGATCCATCACCACCGGATGAGCTGCCTGAAAAAATTGAAATGGTTATAGAGTCTTTTGAAACCGTTGAATAGGATTTTTCTTGATTTCGGGCGCTTCGTTTTAGACGCGGAACTGTTTGATACGATTATTTCTCGAAAATTTGCACACCATCTGCCGTATCAGGTCAATCTGATGCATTGGGGAAATGAGTTTTACGGTTCAATTGGCAAAGACCTGGGGGAAGAAAATCCGGTACCGGACATCCCGCTCGGCGGCATTGCCTACACCAATCAGGGAAATTATGTCTGTTTTTTTTTCGGTCAGCGCCCGGCCTGGGCGGTCGAATATATTGGCCAAATTTTGGATGACCAGTGGGAAAAGCTTGTTGCGGATCCCGTTCAGACTTTAGTGGAAATCCGGTTGAAGTAATTGCCGTATCTCTTTTCATCGCCTCTTTAAGGTTGATGGCGTCGTAAAAAGTCCAAATTCTGTGTTGCGCTTTATCCTTCGTTTCTTCATGGTACGCTAAGTACAAATCATCACTCAGGATTTGCGTGCCTTGCCAATTTTTATGAGATTGGTGGAGCTTTTTTCTTTGTCATCGAAATCTGACTTTTTACGAGTGCATCAAGGTTAACGGCCCATTAAGGATGAACCAACCTGACAGTGGGAAAATATGTTTGATACCGTGCTACGTCTCTTGTAATTAATTCCAGGCCGAGAATTGCCGTTTGAGCGCCGATATAAAAATCAGGAAGCGGTGATATTTTCGTCCCTTTGTTCTTTCGATATTTTAAAAAAGCTTTTCCAGCTAAGAACAAAGCCTCTTTAGAAAGCTGCAGCATCTTAAATCCGCCATTTATAACGGCATATTCCAGATCCTCAATACGCTCAAATCCAATAGATATCTCCGTATAAATGATTGGATTAATATATAATGTTGCGCTTTCAGAATACCTTTCCAATGTGGATTCAGACCAATCCGCCCATTTGGGGTCGTCAAGAAAAATATCAAGAATGATGTTCGAATCAACGAAGACACCTTTCATTTGACTCCTCGTGTTAAAGCCATGATTTCATCCGTCGTCATTTTTATTTTTGAAATTCCTCTCAAATTTCTAAATCTGCGGTTTGTAATATCTGCACCTTTTTTTTTCACCAAATAAACACGGTCATGTTCTTCAATGAAATCAACTTCCGTCGCCGGAGTAATCCCCAGCTTTTCACGAATAATTTGAGGTATTGTCACTTGTCCTTTTGTCGTCACTTTCATAACTTTCCCTCCAGTAAGATGTGTTACTGGTA
>JAJRPH010000277.1 GCA_024280875.1 Deltaproteobacteria bacterium
TGTCGGTGGCAAATCCCAGCAGAAACCGGAATCCGTATGGAAATACAATAAAATACCCGAACAATGCGCCGCCGATAAAGAAAAACGAAGAAACAATAACGATCGGCAGCATCAGTTTCCGTTCGTTTTTGTATAGTCCAGGGGCGACAAACATCCAGAATTCATACATAATCACAGGAATTGCCAGCAGGATGCCGGCCAGGAGGGAGACCTTTAGATATGTGAAAAAAGCTTCCGTTATGCCGGTAAATATCAGCGTGTCACCTTCTTTCATTACCTCCATAAGCGGGTAAGTCAGAATCTCAAACAGTTTTTCCTTAAAACCGTAGGAGATACCGAATCCGATGACAACGGCAATGAAACAGCGGATCAGGCGTTTGCGGAGTTCTTCCAGATGAGAGGTAAACGGAAGTTTGTCATCTTCAATCATCGGTTTTTTTTTCGCTTTCTTCCGTTAGATCGGGGGCGTCTTGTTTTTTTTCGTCTTTCGGAGCCCTGTCGATGATATCTTCCAGCGAATCCGTTTTAACCGTCTTATCCTTGTGTGCCGGTTGGTCTGTTAAGACCCCCCGGATGCCATCGTTGATTTCATTGAACGGTTTTTTGATCGTGTTGATATCATCGTCAATATCCAGCGAATCCTTGAATTCCTTGGTTGCTTTTTTAAATTCATTTAACGCTCGGCCAAGGGATTTTGCCAGGTCAGGCAGCTTTTTCGGGCCGATAACGATCAATGCAATGGCCAGTATGATTAATAATTCGGGCAGTCCTATGCCGAACATGATTTTAAGACTCCTTGATTGAAATTGGGGTTAATTTTTTTGTTATTGTTCCTTGTTGACATGGGCGGCAATATGACCGGCTTCCGGGAAGATCAGTGCCTTGCATGCAAGTTTGCAGGCGTTTAAACTTCCGGGAAGGCAGAATACGGTCGTTTTATTAATTACGCCGCCGGTGGCGCGCGAAAGAATAGCTGCTGAGTCAATTTCTTCATAGCTGAGCAATGAAAACAGTGTGCCGAAAGCAGTCAGCTCTTTGGCAAACATGGGGCGAACCGCTTCGATGGTGACATCAGTCGGGTTTAACCCGGTTCCGCCGGTGAGTAGCAGGATGTTAGGCGCCATATCAGTTACAATTTTCCAGACCGCTCGTTCGATCAGCTGCCGATCATCCCCGACAACGCGGTGAATGATCACGTCATGTCCTTCCTTTTTTGCCCGTTTTTTCATCCAGTGCCCGCTTTTGTCATCGGCTAGTGCCCTGGTGGTTGAAACCGTAATAATTCCGACGCTTAATTTTTTTAATGCATTTTTTTTGTGTTCAATATGTCCCATATTATTCCACCGGCAGGATATCTACCCGGTCAACGTCATCAAGCTCGGAGAGCAGCACATTGACCGCTTCATTTAAAGTCGTTTGAACAGTTTTCCCGATATAATTTGCGTGAATCGGCAATTCTCTGTGGCCTCGGTCAATAAACACAGCCAGTTCTATACGGGCCGGTCGTCCGAAGTCCATGAGCGCATCCATGCCCGCACGGACGGTTCGGCCGGTGAACAGGACATCATCGATTAAAATGATCTGTTTTTTATCAATGTTAAATGAGATGTCGCTTTTTCTGACAATCGGCTGTGCCCCAACACGGGTCCAGTCATCACGGTAGAGATTGATATCCACCGTACCGGTGTTCAGTTCAATCCCTTTCAGTTCTTTTATCCGGGCCTGAATTCTATTGGCAAGAAAAACTCCCCGGGTGTGAACGCCGATGAGAGCAAGCTGGTCCATCCGTTTGTGAGTTTCAATAATTTCATCCGTCATTTTGTTCAGGATACGTTCAATGTCTCGTGCATCCAGAATCATGTGAATGTTGCCCATGCGGTTATCCCTTATTGGTTGGTTTGTAAACGATAAAAGCGGATTTTTATAGTCCCTGATAAAAAGAGTAAATACAAGCAAAATAAGTGCCAGTGTATACTATGGATTTTAGAAAGATCAAGATTTATTCAAAGCCGGTTATGGCTATTATAACAGAATCAACCGGCAAAAAACACGATGTCATTTTTCCCATTTGAAACCAAATTTAGACATATAGCACAGAATCCGGACTTTTTCCAAAGCCATCTTGATTTTGTGTATGATTTCTCCTAACCTGACGGCAATTAATACATTTTTCCGGAAAAAGAGTGAAAAAAAGATATGGTTAGAATAAATAATTCAGATACCGCCTGCACCGGTGTTATTCTTGCCGGCGGGTTAAATAAACGGTTTTCAGGGCAAAATAAAGCGTTTATTAATTTTGGAAATCGTCGGGTGATTGATAGTCTCTATGATGTTTTCCGGTCCGTGTTTAAGGAAATAATCCTTGTGACAAATCAGCCCATGGCGTATCTCGAATGGGATGTCAATATAGTTACGGATATTTATTCGTCTCGAAGCTCGCTGACCGGTATTCATGCTGGTCTGTTTTATGCCCGCACTCCGTTTATATTTGTCACCGCATGTGATACGCCGTTTTTGAAAAAAGAAATGGTTGAGATGATTGTTTCGCGGATTGAACCAGACATTGCTGTTGTGATTCCCGAAACAGCAGACGGGACAGAGCAGCTTTGCGCTGCGTATTCAAAAACATGTTTATCTCTCATGGAACGCCAGATTAAAGAAAAAAGATTCCAGATTAAAAAAATGTTTCGGAAAATCAAAGTGAAAAAGATTCCCGAAACTTTACTGAGACAAGCAGACACGGAGTTGATGTCATTTTTCAACATCAATACCGCCGAAGATTATTCAAAAGCAAAGCAGTGGCTGGAACAGAACGTGGGGTAAAAGGAGAAAAAAATGGATATTCAGGGTGTTATCAACCAGATCAAAAAGCGGCCGGATTTTGATAAAGTAGGAATGGTGCTTGCGCATAACGGTGTGGTGCGTGGAACATCACGGGACGGGCGTAAAGTTTCCGGCTTAAAAGTTGCCGTGGACCATGAAAAGCTCGAACAGATCCTGGATAAAGAAAGACAGACGCCGGGTATTTTAGATATCATTATTGAAATTGCTGAAGACCGTAATCTGGCTGTGGGCGATGATGTCATGGTTCTTGTCGTGGCCGGTGACATCCGTGATACGGTGATTGATGTTCTAAAGCGTACTTTAAATGCCGTGAAAACGACGGTGACCAGTAAGACGGAATTTTTTGTCTGATTTATTTTAATAATTTGAATGTTAAACTAAGCAACAGGGATAAGTGAATGTCTGATTTTACACATATGGATGAACAGGGTCATGTCAGAATGGTCGATGTCAGTGACAAGGTCCCGACAGACCGGGTTGCGGTCGCACAGGCAAAAATATCCATGACCGCAGAGACCTTTTTAAAGATAATGAATAATCATGTGCGGAAGGGGAATGTGCTTGAAACCGCAAGAATAGCCGGTATTATGGCCGCCAAAAAAACTCCGGATCTTATTCCCATGTGTCATCCGATAAATATCGGCCATGTTCAGGTTGATTTTTTCCCGGATGAAGAAAATAATACCATCGGTATTACCGCGTTGGTGAGAATATTAGACCGCACCGGCGTTGAAATGGAAGCCATGACAGCAGTATCAACAGCCGCCCTCACCATCTATGACATGTGCAAATCCCACGACCGGGCGATGGTTATTTCCGGTATCTGCCTGAAGCGGAAATCCGGTGGAAAAAGCGGCACTTTTATCCGCCCGGCGGATTGAAATAAAACGATATGACCATAGAAAAATTATTTCAACTATACGGTTGGGGCGGGGCGGGGTTTTTTGCCGGTCTTTTGTTGGGGTGGCTGATCGCCCGGTCGGTGTTTGTCAAACGGGTGGGTGAAGAAAAAACAGCCAATGCCATTTTGTCAGAGTCGATTCGCGGGAAAGCGGCAGAAATTGAATCTCTCCGCTTAGCACAGGCTTTGGCTGGACAGGACATGCAGGAATTAAATGACCGGTTTCTGAATTTGTCAAACACTTATGCCGCAGCCGCCAACAGCCTTGAGCAGATGGCATCCGTTCAACAAATGATTACGGAGCGATCCGAAGAAAATCGCATATTAACCGATCGGATTTCTATGCAGCAGAATCGTCAGATAGAATTGGAAACCCAGATCGAAAGTGAACGGAAAATCGCGAAAGAAAAAGCCGTCATTCTCGAGGAAATGACCGTCCGTATGACGGATTCTTTTAAGGCCCTTTCCGCACGGGCTCTGAGCGAGAACAACCAGTCGTTTATAGATCTGGCCGGGCAGATGTTTACCCAGTATGTCGAGGCGGCAAAAAACGATTTTGAAACCAGGGAAAAGGCAGTCAAAGAATTTATCCGTCCGGTGTCTGAAGCTTTAGATAATTATGACCAGCAGGTCCGGTCCATGGAAAAGGCGCGGGAAAAAGCCTATGGTGAGTTGTCTCAGCAGATGGTGTCTTTGAGTCAAACGCAGAATGAGCTTCAGCGGGAAACCGGAAAACTCGTTAATGCGCTTCGCATGCCCCATGTACGGGGTCGATGGGGAGAGATTACCCTGCGGCGGGTGGTGGAACTTGCCGGCATGCAGAACCGGTGTGATTTTTTTGAGCAGCAGACTGGGCAAACCCAGGGGAATGCCGCCCGCCCGGATATGATTATCCAGCTCCCCGGAGACCGGAAGATCATCGTGGATTCCAAAGTGCCGATTATTGCTTATCTCGATTCCCTTGAAGCGGAAAACAAGGACCGGACGGAGGAAATGATGACCCGGCATGCCGCGCATGTCCGGACACATGTGAAACAGCTGGCCGCCAAAGAATACTGGACCCGGTTTAATCCCACCCCCGAGTTTGTGGTTCTGTTTATGCCTGGAGAAAATTTTTTCAGCGCAGCACTTGCCAAAGCTCCCGACTTGATTGAAGACGCTGCAAATAAGGGCGTCATTCTGGCCACCCCCACCACCCTTATTTCGTTGCTCAAGGCAGTTGCCTATGGATGGAAGCAGGAAAACACGACGGAGAACGCCAAACTCATCAGTGAACTGGGCAATGAACTTTATAACCGGATCTCTCGAATGGTGAGCCATATCAACAGTCTCGGCAGTGATCTGGATAAGTGTGTCAATACATATAACAAGGCGGTGGGGTCTCTTGAGCGCCGGGTTTTGCCGTCCGCCAGGAAATTTGAGGATTTGGGCGTCATCATCAAAGGCAAAAACAATATTCCCCGATTATCACCCGTTGAGAATAAGCCCCGAACCATGGAAATTGAAGAGACTTCTGTATGACAATTACCTATGATCGCTTTTCCGTTAAAAACGCGTTTTGCAAGCAGACATTTATTTTATCCGTTATAGCCGTAACCTTTTTTTTCTGTTTAGCGGCAGATGCTCTGGCGAAATCTTCAGGCAAATCCCCATCACAACCGGTTTTTAAAAAGGTTCCAGTTTCCGAACGTCCCTCTTTTGAAGATGACCTGGAATTCGTACATCTGGCGGAAGCGATCCGGGGCAGTGTTGCCTATTATCAAAAAATGCCTTCCTCAAAGCAGTTTTCTTTCGGAAAAGATGCGTTTTCGGCAGACCATTTGATCAGGTCTTTAAAACGGTTTCTGGCTTTTATTGAGAAAAAACCATCTAAAAAAGAACTCAGCACATTTATTGATCAATATTATCAGGTGTATGCGTATATGAAAAACAGCGCAGTGAATCGTGTGCTGTTTACCGGCTATTATGAACCCCTGCTGCATGGCAGTTTAAACCAAACTGTAGCGTTCCGATACCCGGTATATTCCCGACCGGCTGACCTGGTGACATTCGAAAAATCTGATTTGTCAGGCAAAAGTAATGGGAATATCGGGATCGGCCGATATAGCGGCAATACCATTGTCCCCTATTACACGCGTCAACAGATAGAAGAAAAGGGGTTTTCGGAAATCAACGCTTCACCGATTGCATGGATTAATGACCCGGTGTCCCTGTTTTTTCTCCAGATTCAGGGTTCCGGAAAAATCAGCCTGGAAAACGGTAACATGATTAATGTACATTACCGGATTTCCAATGGCCACCCGTACAAAAGTATTGGGAAATATCTGATTGATCAAAAGAAACTGTCAAAAGAAAAGGTCTCCATGCAGTCTATTCGGGAATATCTCAACGCTCATCCGGATGAAGTGGATGAAATTTTTAATTATAATCCCAAGTATATCTTTTTTGAAACCGTGGGAAAAGGGCCGGTCGGCTGTTTTAACATAGAACTTACCCCCGGTCGGTCGCTTGCTCTGGATCGCCAGGTTGCCCCGGCGGGTGCGCTTGTTTTTGTTCATGCCCAAAAGCCGAAGCTGGATAAGTCCGGTAAAATCAGCTCATGGGTTCTGTTTTCCCGGTTTCTGTTAAATCAGGATACGGGCAGCGCCATCAAAGGATCGGGGCGGGCGGACATATTCTGGGGAAACGGCAACTATGCGGAGCTTGCCGCCGGTTACATGAAGCATCCGGGGCAGTTGTATTTTCTGGTTTTAAAGCCGGAGCAGCTCAGGAACTGCGTTATTCAGCCATCGAAGTAAAAAACTTCGTCTTCAGGCTGAAATGCCTTGTTCCAGAACTGCTCCAACTCATGAGTTATTCCGTTAAAAGTCAAACAAATTTTGATGGCATCGTAAAAAGTCCAAATTCTTTGTTGCGCTTCATCCTTCGTTTCTTCATGGTACGCTAAGTACAAATCATCACTCAGGATTTGCACGCTTTGCCAATTTTTATGAGATTGGTGGAGCTTTTTTCTTTGCCATCGGAATCTAACTTTTTACGAGTTTGTTAATTTTCGTTATTGAAAATGTTGCAGGAATTATGATGATGATTTGTTTTTTTGTGTTTTCATGTCTTGATTTTATTTATAAAAAGAAGCATCCCGCCGCAGAAAGCCAGTATGGCGCTGATAATAAACAATACCGGCGCTCCCACGATTTCAAAATAGTAACCGTTAAAAAGGAACCCGGCCATAATTCCGAAGCCGTAAGTGACAGCGTTGTTTACCGTCTGTCCCAGAGTTTTGGCGTCTTTAGGGGTCAGTTTGTCCATATAAAGGATGCTGGCCACATGAAATGCGCCATATGTTATGGCGTGGAGAAGCTGGGAAAAAAGAATCAGAAAAGCCGATGTCGCAAAAAAAAGAATCATCCATCTGATTACGGCAGTCATAAATGAAAAAATCAGAATATTCTCATACGAATATCGATTTAAAATTCGTTCGGAATTGATCATAACAAAAATTTCAGCAACAGACGCCAGTGCCCAGGCTATGCCGATAAAAGATCCGGAAAAGCCGAGGTGCTCGAGATGAATGGAGAAGAAACCATAATAGGTCCCATGGCTGGCCAGCATGAGAAACGCACATGTCAAAAAAATCACGACCCGCCTGTTGAGTAGTGTTTTGGCACTTGCGGAAAAAGTAGACTGACGTACCTGTTTGACGGATGGGACGTTGATGGAAAGCAATGCATGGATCAGGGAACCGGCCAGGATCAGGATCAGAATTACTTCCGTGGAAAGCGTATCGATCAGACGTCCCGCAATAATGACAACGAGCACAAAGCTCAAAGATCCCCAGGCGCGCAACTGACCGTAACGGGTTTTTTCCTGTGCCAGAAGATCCATGGAAAATGATTCCAGAAAAGCGATGATCGGCGCGTAGAAAAATCCGTAAAAGGCGGTGATGGCAAGCATTGCCCAGAAGTCGGTCGTCAGCAGAAAAAGCGCCCATATGGCGGTGCTGACAAAGTTACAGAAAATATATATGGGCTTCCTGATAAGAAACCGGTCGGCCAGCGCCCCCCAGATCATGGGAAAGATGGCGGTTGTCAATGTCCGGACAGATGACAGGACGCCGATTTCAAATCCGGAAAAACCAAGGTGGTAGCAGTACAGATTAAAATACGGCAGAAACAGGCCCAGCACCCCGAAATATAAAAAATACTGGGACCCAAGAATCAGTTTAATAGATTTCATAGGCTTATGCCGGTTTATTCATCACAGGTTCGCCGCCAAGCATTACAGATATCCAATAGGTTTCTTCGTTGCTTTCAAAAGCGATTTTCATGATCATTGTTAGTGGAACGGACAGCAGCATGCCGACCGGACCCAACACCCATCCCCAGAAGACCAGGGACAGGAAAACAACCAGGGTTGAAAGGCCCAGTCCTTCTCCCATGAACTTTGGTTCAACAATGCTGCCTATCACAATATTGACTGTTGCAAATCCTGCGGCGGTCAGCAGGCAGTGTAATGTGCCCAGTTGAATCAGGGCAAGAAGAACCGCCGGAACTGCGGCAATTATTGAACCTATGTTCGGCACATAGTTTAGGATAAACGCCAGCAGTCCCCACAATAGCGAATAATCAACTCCGATGATCGCCAGCCAGGCCCAGATGAACAGGCCGGTGAAGAGGCTGAATATGGTCTTTAAGGCCAGATAGCGGTTTACACTTTCTGTAAATTTACTGAACCCGGCCAAAGATTTTTCGGGCGCTTTCAGTCCGGCCCTGATTTTTTTCGGAAAGCTGGAGGCTTCCAGCAGAATAAAAATGACGGTGAGCAGAATCAGAAATGTATTGGTCAGCACCCCGCCCAGGCCATTCAATGCTTTGGCGGCCATTTGCATGGCTATTTCCGGATTCAATACGTTTTTCAGAATATCATTATTTATTTCGATTCCAAAGCCGGCCAGCCATTTTTGCAGGCCGGCTGATTTTGAAACCAGCAACGGCCGGTAACCAGGCAGGGAGTTGGTGAAGTCGTTGACTGAAGTGCCGACAAATTTGGCGATGAGATAGAAAATGGCGATAAGGCAGATGATTATAAATATAATAGCAATAACGTTCGGCACTCCTTTTTTCTGCATCCAGAACAAGGGCGGCGTAAATATAATGGCAATGAAAACGGAAAGAAAAAAAGGCACCAGAATATCTCCGGCGGATCTCATTCCGGCAACGATAATAATAAAACAGGCAACACCCATGAGTGCGCTGGTACCCTTTGAAAACCCTTTTTTGGATTGCATGGTTCCTCCCAGGCTGAATTTGTAGGATTGTTTGTGATATTTTTAGCAGAAATAAAAAAAATGGGCAAGGACGTCCGAGTTCCGGTTAATAATAATATGATACTATTCTTTCCATAAGCGCTTGATAATTGTAAAATTTTTTTTAAATTGGTCATGTCGCTGTTCAACATTTGAAGAATGTCAGGTACATATACCTTGACATCGCACCAGATCCCTCTTAAATAAACTGGTTATTCCGATTCCCTTTGCGGGAATCTGCTGATTTAATTTTTTTATTATTAAAAGGAGTATTGTTATGCGTAAGCGATTTTACTTAATGCTGCTGATCGTTTCCTTGACTGTTCTCGGTTTTCTGACGCCGGTTCAAGCTGATGAAGGGGCTCCGGCGGTATTTTTCGAAGAGACATCGTTTCATTTTGGTACTGTTCTTGAAGACATTAATGTCACCCATGATTTTAAAATTCAGAACAAAGGTGATGCGGATCTTGAAATCGTAGATATCAAAACCGGGTGAGGGTGCACGACGGTTTCTCGACCAAAGAAACCCATTCCTTCCGGTGGAGAGGATACGATTATATTTAGATTGGCGACAAAGGGACACGGTGGACAGATATTGCATAAAACTATAAAAGTCTACACTAATGATCCCAAAAATAAAATAATTGAACTCAAACTCTCCGGAAAAGTGGATAAGTTTGTGACAATTAAACCCAACAAGGTTAAGTTAAGTGGCCGCATAGGTGAGAATATTTCCCAAACAGTGACAATTATTCCTGAAACCAAAGAACCGTTTAAGATTTTAAAAGCGACTGCTATGAAAGGTATCGATTTCAGCTATTCGTTAAAAGAGGTCACGGTCAAAGGAAAAAGGGCCTACGAACTTACGGTCACAAATGTGAAAAAAACGCCCGGACGGTATTATGATAAAATGGTTATTCTTACGGATCGGACTGAACACAAACCTTTGGATATTATTGTGATCGGTGAATTGTCACCCGCCGACCCTGGAAATCATGCCCCGGAAAAGGCGAAAGTCGGAGCTGAACCGGAAGCAGCAGTTGAGTAATTTGTTTTGATGAATAAGCTTAAGGTATTAACATTCGACTGCGACGGTGTCATGTTTGACACTGAAAATGCGAATAAAGCATATTATAATGATCTATTGAATCATTTCGGGCGTCATCCCATGACGCCCGATCAATTTGCCTATGCGCAAATGCATACGGTGGATGAATCCATTGCCTATCTTTTTACTGATCCGGAAAGTTTTGGTGCCGCCCGGTCATTGCGGAAAAAGACCGGATATGATCCCTACCTGAAGTATATGGAAATAGAGCCGGACTTAATCGCCGTTTTGGAAAAATACGCCGGCAGATTAAAGATTGCCGTGGCGACAAACCGGACGGATACCATGAATAAGGTCCTGGCCGTTCATGGTATTGAAAAGTATTTTGATCTGGTCGTGACCGCTCTTGATGTTCCCCGCCCCAAGCCGCATCCTGACCCTTTGCTTCGTGTGCTGGAATATTTTCATGCGGCTCCGGATGAAATGTTGTATGTCGGGGATTCGGAACTGGATGACCTGGCCGCCAAGGCCGCAGATGTTCCGCTGGTGGCTTACGATAACGTTTCTCTGGCCGGTGATTATCATATCAAACGATTAGGTGAACTTGTAAATATCATAAACCTGTAAACCGGATAAGGTATCATTTATGACACAGCATAAAACGGTATACCTGATCGATGGTACGGCTTATATTCATCGTGCATATCATGCGGTCCGGAGTCTTTCCACCTCAAAAGGATTTCCTTCCAACGCAGTATTCGGATTCACGCGGATGCTGATTAAACTCATTGAAGATAAATCACCGGAATATGTGGCCATGTTTTTTGACAGCAAAGGCCCGACGTTTCGTCATGAAATTTATTCCGACTATAAAGCTAACAGGCCGCCTATGGCAGATGATATGGCGGTTCAGATTCCGTATATCAAAGAAGTGACTGCCGGATTCAATATACCGATTTATGAGCTGGCCGGTTATGAAGCCGATGACCTGATCGGTACCGTTGCCCAAAAGGCAGTAGCAGAAGGGTTTGATGTTATTATGGTGACCGGTGACAAGGATTTTATGCAGCTGGTTAATGATAAAATTATCATATGGGACCCGATGAAGGATGCAGTGATTGATCGGGATGCGGTTTTTAAAAAACACGGTCTGGCACCCTTACAAATGCTGGATGTTTTGGGTTTGGCCGGTGATTCAGCGGACAATATTCCAGGCGTTCCGGGCATTGGACCCAAAACAGCAATAACCCTGTTGAAATCTTTTTCCAGCATGAAACAGCTCTATGATCAGATCGATCAGGTTAAAGCTGCAAAACAGCGGGAAAAACTTATTGAAAATAAAGAACAGGCGTTTATGAGCCGGGAGCTGGCAGAAATAAACACCCATGTACCAATTCCCATTGATATTTCAGCGTTTAAACTGACAGAGCCGGACAATCTGAAGCTGGCCAATCTTTTTAAGGAACTGGAGTTTCGCCAGCTGCAAAAAGCGTATCCTATTTCCACGGACCTGTCACAGAAAGACTATCAGCCGATTCTGGATAAAACAGCCTTAAACGAGCTGATAGATAAATTAATACAGGCGGGAGTCTTTGCTGTTGATACGGAAACAACGGCTGTGGACCCCATGACAGCGAAACTGGTCGGGCTTTCATTTGCCGTAAAGCCGGATGAAGGGTTTTATATACCATGCGGTCATATTTATCCCGGTGCCCCTGAACAGCTTAATCTGGATTATGTATTAAACCGTTTAAAACCGGTTCTGGAAGATCCTGAAGTTAAAAAAATTGGTCAGAATATTAAATATGACTGGACGGTTTTGCTAAGACACGGCGTTAATTTATCCGGCGTTATGTTTGACACCATGCTGGCATCTTATCTGATCAATCCGGAAAAACGGGCGCATAACCTGGATCAGATTGCCCTGGATTTTCTGGACCATAAGATGATTTCCTATAAGGAAGTAACGTCCAGTGAAGATGATCAAAAGATTAATAATTTCAGAGATGTTGATCTTGAAAAAGCAGTCCCTTATGCGTGTGAGGATGCTGATATAACCCTGTTGGCATATGAAAAGTTCAAACCCATGCTGGAATCAGATGGCCTGACCAGACTGTTTGAAACCGTTGAAATGCCGCTTATCCCGGTATTGATGAAAATGGAAATGGCCGGTATCCGGGTGGATAAAGATCGGCTTTTGGAGTTGTCCAAAGACCTCTCCTTTCAGCTGGAACAGACGAAACAGCAGATATATTCGGTTGCCGGAGAAGAATTTAATATTAATTCATCCCAGCAGCTTGGAAAAATCCTTTTTGACAAACTCAAACTCCCGGTGCAGAAAAAAACGAAAAAGAAAACAGCCTACTCAACGGATGTTGATGTATTGACAAAACTTTCGGACCTGCATGAGCTTCCGGCGCTGGTTTTAAGACACCGGTCTATGGCAAAGTTGAAATCCACCTATGTGGATGCCCTTCCTGAATTGATTAATCCGGAGACCGGCAGGGTGCATACGTCTTATAATCAGACGGTGACCGCCACCGGCCGTCTGAGCAGTTCCAATCCCAATTTGCAGAATATTCCCATTCGCACGGAAGAAGGCAGGAACGTCCGGCGGGCGTTTATTCCCAAAGACGGCTGGTCGTTTGTGTCCATGGATTATTCCCAGATTGAACTCCGGCTGCTGGCCCATTATTCGGATGACGAGATATTAATTGACGCGTTTACAAAAGATGAAGATATTCATACCAGGACCGCTTCTGAAGTATTTCAGGCACTTCCCGTAATGATTACCAATGAGCTCCGACAGCAGGCAAAGGTGATTAATTTCGGCATTATGTACGGCATGGGTGCCTTTAGTCTGTCCAAAGAACTTAAAATCAGTCAGAAAATGGCAAAGACGTATATTGACCATTATTTCAAAAGATATTCAGGGGTAAGGCGATTTATTGACTCTACCATTGAAACCGCAAGAGAGACAATGCTGACATCCACCGAACTGGGCAGGATTCGGCTGCTTCCGGATATCAACAGCAAAAATGCAAATATCCGGGGGTTTGCCGAGCGTACGGCTTTTAATACGAAAATTCAGGGAACTGCGGCAGACCTGATCAAGCTGGCGATGATAAAGGTGGATGCCGCCTTATCCGCAAGCGGTTTGAAATCAAAAATGCTGCTCTCAGTTCATGATGAAATCGTATTTGAAGTTCCGGCCGAAGAACTGGATACGATAAAAAGCATAGGTAAGGAAATAATGGAAAATATATGGGAATTTAAAGTCCCGTTAAAGGTAAACGTGGCAGTGGGGAAGAACTGGGCTGAGGCACACTAATTATTTTGATTTTGCGGCAGGGTCTGATTCGTCTGTGGAAGCGCGCGCGGATTTTTCAACGGTATTATAGATATTTCGAAAGTGGTCATGGAAGCTTGTTGGTGAGATATTCCCCATCTCAATGAATTTTACAACGATTTCCTTGGCGATTTTTAATATCAGTTCGTCTGTTTTGGATCCCATATTATTCCCTTCGGTTTATGTTCATTTTTTCATGCGGTGATACTTCCTATCGACTGGAAGTTCTGATATGTATATCAAATACCTGCCTGGTACGCAATCCATTACTTGACACCCGGATATTATATTTTATATTAAATAATATTTTGAACAAAGGAGACGTTTTAAGCATGATGCTCAAAAACGATGCAATAAAAGTCGGACGCAATGATCCATGTCCGTGCGGAAGCGGAAAAAAATACAAAAGATGCTGTTTGAATTCAAAGACCCCAAAACCGGTGAATCTGGGAAAATTGTACCAGCAGAAATATGATATCCGTTTAAAACATCCCCAGGATATTGATGGTATCCGGGCAGCCGGCCGTCTCGTGATAGAAACACTCGATTTAATGGAAAACAATTTAAGGGTAGGTGTCACAACCGACGAGCTGAATACCATTGCCCATGAATTTGCTGTAAAAAACAATGCTGTTCCGGCGCCGTTAAACTACCGGGGATTTCCCAAAAGCATCTGCACATCCGTTAATGAGGTGATCTGTCACGGTATCCCTGAAAATCGTTCTTTGAATGACGGGGATATCATTAATGTTGATATTACACTAATATATAATAATTATTATGCGGATGCCAGCAAAACGTATTTTATCGGAACACCTGGGCCGGAGGCTCAGAAGATTGTCAGCGTGGCGGCTGAAAGCTTAAAAGCAGCAATGAAAATGCTGATGCCTGGCAAAACCATCGGCGATATCGGATGGGCCATTCAGAATTACGCGGAAGGTGAAAAATGTTCTGTTGTCCGTGAATTTGTGGGACACGGAGTGGGCTTTGATTTTCACGAAGCACCTCATGTGCCGCATTACGGCAAAAAAGGCGACGGGATCGTCCTGATACCGGGAATGGTTTTTACAGTGGAACCGATGATCAATCTGGGAAAAGCCGATCTGTTTGTCGCCAGTGATAACTGGACGGCCATTACCTGTGACCGGAAACTTTCCGCCCAGTTTGAGCAGACCTTTTTGATCACCGAAGACGGTTTTGATAGTTTGACGCCGTATGACCTTTGATATTTCTATATTCCATCACCTGTCCAGCCCGGATCTAATAGAACATATCGACCGGGTGGGGGTTGTTTTTTATGAAGCATGAGAAATAAAGAGTTTATGACGATATTAATTTTTCATTGCAGTACCGGTCTGATATACACAGGGCCGCTGCGGCAGCAGTAAATTCAATGAGTTCGGGAATGGATATCTGTTGATTAAATCCGCCGAGATGAGGTCCGGTAAGTATGGTAATATCTTTTTTTCCTTTTTCCATATGCTTGATTTGTTCCGTCTGAAAGCCGCGGCTGTATAGAAAATCAAAAAAATCAGCTTCACTCATTGCCTTCTGTTCAGCTGTTCGAAGAATTTCCTCCATATGGCGGTCAACTCCCATTTCATCGATCAGCCGGGCGGTGAACCGGTCCAGATTTAGAGGAAAGGTTCCCGTGAACTCTTTTCCCGTAAATCCTTTGTAATAATTTGTAAAAATTTTTTTCAGAGTTTTTTTCAAAAGCGCTTCATCAAAAAGATCCCGGGTATCTATCGGATCTCCGGAATCATCAAAACCCGTTCTGCTGTCATCTATGTTTCTGAAGTAGCTTCCGGTAATCAGAACAAGGCTGAATACATGGGTGCCAATAAATTCATACAGTTTGCGTGCAGAACCATTAAATGAAATAAAGTGCTCAAAATCCCTTATACCGGTTTTGCCGATATTGGGAAACCGGCAGGAACTCAGCCACCGGTCGAGTCTCCCGCCTCTTGGCCATTCATATAACCCGTTGTCATTTCTTCGTTCGCGCTGCACACGATTGTGAAAAAGAGGGATGGGGGCGGTATGGATGATACCGGAAGCAGTAAGACGCCCCAGAAGCAGGGAATTCCGGGTGATGATTTCATAAAACGTTTCTTCCGACAGAAGATGACCTTTACGGTGTTCATTGGGGTAGCAAAAGTAATCGGAACGCGTAATGAATCCGATGGCCGAATATTGGGGATCAATTACGAAGTTTTCGGGTCCAGCGATAGGTAGATTTTCAAGTCTGAATAAATAGCTGCCTGAAATATTGATGGGGTCGGGTATGTGGAACGAATCGTCGGGTGCCATGAATTCGGAATGATTGTGTGTCAGCAAATCCATCCACATGCCTTCCGAGTACAGCATTGCCGGATTTTCGCCAGGCCGTGCCATTTTTATCACCAGAACGCGACTTTGATCCCGTGAATGAACTATTATGTTCCGTCCTTTCCATTCCAAATGCTGATTTTCCGCAAAGCCTGACTGCTGCAGTAAACATTTCCATGAAATGGTTGGAATTACAGGCAGATGTTTTTCCGGCGCATTATTCTCATTCAGGCATGGGCCTTTGACCTCAAGACGGAGTGTGCCAAGGACTTCTGCAGCAGCACGGTAAGGCTTTGCTGTATTATTATGAAGAATTTGAATTAACGTATTTTTTGCGTGTTGCGCAAGTATGGGATCGATGGTTTTTTCAAGGATTCCACCCAAAGCGTCAGCAGCTTTTTTATACAGGAAATATGCCTGCCTCTGGGACGCATGTTCGTCACCTTCAAGTACGCACAATAATGCGGTTGGTGTCGTTTTACTTATTATCTCAGGGCTTTGCTTGATGATAAATTGAAGGCTGGACACAGTCATGTACGTGGTGACAAAGTCACTTCGTTTTTCGGTTAAATATAATTCAGCATCAAGCCGTTCTTTTTCAAGATTCCAGGAATACATTCTTTTATGTAACAAAATTTAGATTTTTTTGTGGAATTTTCAAAAATAATTTAATGTGTCTTAAAACAAAAATGAAAACAATGGCAAGAAGAATGTATTTCGCTTCAATTTATTTACTTTGCATCAAATCAGTTGTTTATGATACAGAACAGGTGCATCTGGGGCGATGATAGTTGTTGAGTAATCGTATGTTGCGGTTCATTTTATTCAGCGGAAAACGGAAGTTTTGCGTAATGGGCATAATGGAGGTCAAAAGGAGACAATGAATATTCTGCTCACAGGCGGTGCGGGTTACATTGGGAGTCATACAAGCGTTATGCTTTTGGAGAGTGGGCATGATGTTGTTGTTCTGGATAATTTGTGCAACAGCAAGGCCGCATCCTTAAAACGGGTTGAAGAAATTACGGGTAAAAAAATCCTTTTTTACCAGGAAGATTTATGTGATTTGGCAGGGGTTAATGAGATTTTCAGGCAAAATTCAATTGACGCCGTGATTCATTTTGCCGGGCTAAAAAGCGTGGCAGAATCCGTTGAGCAACCGTTAAGATATTATCAGAACAATATCAACGGGACACTGGTTCTGTGCGAAGTCATGCAGGCCAATGGTGTTAAAAACCTGGTGTTCAGTTCGTCTGCCACTGTATACGGCAATCCTGAAACGGTTCCGATTAATGAGAATGCGCCGGTTGGGGCGTTTAACCCCTATGGTCGGTCCAAACTTTTTATTGAAAAGATATTAACTGATCTTTATCTATCTGATAAAAAATGGAATATTGCTTTGCTTCGCTATTTTAATCCGGTGGGCGCCCATCTCAGCGGGCTGATTGGAGAAGATCCTTCTGATCTGCCGAATAATTTAATGCCGTATATCAGTCAGGTCGCGGTGGGGCAGCTTCAGAAGTTGTTGATCTATGGTGATGATTATGAAACACCGGACGGCACTGGTGTACGGGATTATATTCATGTGATGGATTTGGCACAAGGCCATTTAAAAGCACTGGAAAAGCTTAATTCAGGCCCGGGACTTGTCACATATAATTTGGGTACCGGAAAAGGGTACAGTGTGTTGGAAATGGTGGCTGCTTATGAAAAAGCCTCGGGAAAACAAATTCCCTGTCAAATCGTGGGACGGCGGCCGGGAGATATTCCCACCTGTTATGCGAATCCTTGTTTGGCGGAAAAAGAACTCGGCTGGACGGCCCGGCGGGGCATTGATGAAATGTGTACGGATGCCTGGCGATGGCAGTATCTGAACCCGAAGGGCTATGTTTGACCATCTCTTCGATAACCCTTGGCCTGTTTTTCAAATAAATGGGCATAATATCCGTTTTTCCGCATCAGGTCCTGATGGGTGCCCTGTTCAACGATTCGACCGTTTTTTAATGCCACAATCCGATCCGTCATCCTCACCGTGGAAAATCTATGGCTGATTAGAATTGCGCTTTTGTTTTTTAACATATTCTTGAATCGGCTGAATATCTCATATTCAATAATCGGATCAAGGCTGCTGGTGGGTTCATCAAGAACAATCACCCGGGCCTCCCGCATAAATGCCCTGGCGATGGCAATCATCTGCCATTGGCCGATACTGAGTTCAACTCCATCCTGAAAAAGTTTCCCCAAAATTGTCTGATAGCCTTTGGGGAGAGATTGGATGATTTGATCGGCACCGGCATTGCGGGCTGCGTTCCGGACGGCCTCCGGGTCTGAGGATGCCAAATCCAGATTTCCAAACCTGATGTTATCATTCGCCGTCAGATGATATTGAACAAAATCCTGAAAAATTACACTTAGCTCGTGACGAAGTTCATTCGTGTTAAATCTGTCAAGAGATATCCCCTCCAGAGAAATATGTCCCTGTGTGGGATCATAGAGCCGACACAATAACTTCATTAAAGTGGTTTTGCCTGATCCGTTTTCCCCCACAAGGGCGACCACTTCCCCTGGTTTGATATTAAATGTAATATCTTTTAAAATCATTTGATCTGTATCCGGATAGCGAAACCAGACCCTGTTAAACGCGATGCCGTGATTAGGCTGTTTGGGAATCGGCTGCGGCTCATGCGGATCTGTTACGTGAGACTTCACATCCAAAAATTCGTAAAGATAGGACAGAAACAGGTTGTTCTCATACAAATCCGCCAGATTTTTGAGGATATTGCGCAAAAAAATTAGACCTCTCTGGAATGCCTGAAAGAACATGACCATATCGCCAAGCGAGATCAGTCCTAAAACAGCACGGTATGCGATGGCCCCTAATGCTCCAAAAATTGCCAGGGTGCCGAGCGCCTGGGTGAAAAAATCAGCAATTGCACGTTGCCGGGTAATCGCCAGTTTTTCTTGCCGCAATATTTGCCGGACATTGGAAAATTGTGTGGATATCTCATCCCCGATACCAAACAGCCTGACTTCTTTGGCGTGGATGTTACCAGTCAGTATCCAGTTAAAATACAAGGCCTTCCGATTTTCAGGTGTCCGTTCCCGATGCCAGAGAAACATTTTTCGGGAAAATTTTATCCGTACAAGTATTCCGGGCACGGCGGCGGCAAATAAGATGACGGTGACTCCCCAGTGAAACGACATGAGTAATGCGGCCATAGCCAGCAGAGAGATACTGTTTTGGGATAAAAGCATCAATGTATTGACAATCCCTGCGGGACGGTAAGGTCCTTCCCGCTGGGCCTGGTGAAGGGTATCGAAATATTTCGGGTTTTCATAATAGTCCAGGTCAACCGCCATTGATTTGGCATGCAGGACATCATACATTCGGTCACTGACAGTGAGGCTCAATCCTTCCTGGACCAGGTTGGAAAGGGATTGCACAAAAACCTGAAATAGAGCCACCCCGCCGGCCAGCGTAATATAGAAAAGCACTTCCCGAAGCGCTGCCGCAGAATTCTGTGCCCCAATAGAAGCCGTAACGGAATCTACAATCAACTTCATAAGATAAATGGCAACCAGCGGTAATGCCCCTTGCAGTACAACAAGCACCGATGAGCATATAAACCAGTCCGGTCCGGCCTGCCAGACAAACCGGACAGCCCGGTCCAGTCGCACCGTATGTCGGAGCCTGTTTTTAATTGATGCGTAAGTACTCATAATTTATAATGATATTACATTTTTTGAGTTTAAGTGTCAATGTCAAAGTATATAGTCAATGTCGTTAACTTAAGCGTGTCAAACTAATAGAATCCCATTGATTTTTTAATAGGTTATGATATGCTTCTCTCCAATAGTCACCTTATCTCTTTTAGGTTTGACACGTATACGAGAGATGGGGGCACCCCATGAAAGGACGGGTCAAGGCTGCCCTTGACTTATTGAGAAAATTTCTGTGACGGGTCAGACCTTGATTTAATGATTATAGCCAGGGTTGCACTGGCAACAAGTTGCCGCTGTCACCCCGGGTGTAAAAAACGAAAGATACCGGTTAAGGCAAAGAAATTATCAAATCGTATATCCAGTTCAGGATAACTCATTGACGGGTTGGGTCGTGAAAATAGGCCTTTGGAAAGACATGTATCGATAAAATGCTACCTGATTCCTGAAAAATTCCAATCCCTCTGAAAGTGCGCTGAATTTACACATGTGGGAGCTGGACTTAACCGACTTTACACGGGGCCGTAGGAGAATCAAATTCCGAATTTTCCACATTCATGATTCGGGCTTTTTTCTTGATCTTGATGATTTCCGGGCGGTATTTGCCGGTTTTTCTGGCTTTTTTATCCATTAATTTTACAACTGCCATGGCTGCAAAGAAAAAGGCAAACCCCATTATCGCGGAATAGGTGGATGGATTTCCATTGAAATTTCCAGCCACACGCTCTCCCAGCAGAGCCCCGATAATCATAACAATAATCGGAAATACATAGAGCAGAAAAGACAACATGAACAGCTGGCTGCTCTCAAATGTGACAATAACCGTATCTCCCAGTTGGGCGTTTGCGGTATTATCAGCCTCGACTTCCATTATTTTGCTGCTGCCCCCGGTGCTGTGGCAGGTATCTTTTTCCGCACAGGATTCACATGCGGTCATCTGTTTGGTTCTCACCATGGCGGTGGTTTCATTTACGTTTATAATAATGCCTTCTTCAGTGGCCATAATATTTTCCTAACGGTTACAGCTATCAATTAATTCTTCATGATATGATATTTAAGCATTCCAAATGATCCTGTCAATGTGCCATTTGCGATTTAGTCATTTTTAAATTCCAGCCGGAATCAAGTATCCATAAAAATATTCATCTGTTGGGTCGGCAGAACGAAAAGGCGGGCAGGTGCCTTAAAAACGAATGGAAGGCATTATGCGCCTTCCATTCGCAAAAGATTGTTAAAAAAATAAGCTGTTGAAATAATGATCAGGATGCTTCCCGGATGTTTACAGACTGGTCGGCATAACAGATCAGGCCGCATTTTAAGCAGCGGTTTGCCTCTGCAACGGCCATTTGTTCGGTAAATCCTTTTTCAAATTCAGCTGCCTGATTCGGGATATCATTGATATTGTTCAGTGGCATAATCTGGCGTGCGCTGGAGGTCACGTTTTCCACGTGGTCGACATTTTGAAGGATCGTTTGCTGCGTGATAGCGTGGCTCTGGAGTTTCAGATCCATATCATAGAGAATTTTATGAATGGATGCTGCTGCGCGGCGCCCGGCACCAATGGCGTGGATGGCGGCAGAAAAATCCGTTATCACATCTCCTTTGGTCAGCAAGCCGTTTGTTAGGCCGTGCTCGGGATTTTTATATGATGTGGCCGCAATCCATTCCAGCTGATCTGCCGGCATCTTGGGCTTTTCTTTTTCATCGGTTTGCTCGCCTTCAGGTTTCGGTAGGGAGAAAATGAGTTCGGGCAGACGGCCGGATTCAAGAATCAGGGTGCCCGCGTCAATGACCGTGTCCGTGGTGACTGTGTTAGTGCTGACGGTAATCCCCGTCAGATTATTTCCTTTTCCGGCCAGGCGGGTAATGGTGGAATCAAATAGTATCGTGACTTTGTCTGCTTCCAGGCTTTTAATTTCCGATTCATCTAAAGCGGCGGCTTGTTTTGAATTCTTAAAAACAATTGTAATTTTTTCCGCCCCTAAGATTTTGCATGCTTTTACCGCATCGATAGTGAGTTTGCCACTTTCCGCAATTACAACATTTTTGTCAATCTTCAGCGAGTATTTGTTGTCAGTATCGGTTTTTAAAAGATCAATTAAAAGAAATGTCCCGGGCACCGCTTCTTCTGGGGCATCGTTTTTTAATCGTTCTGTCCGGCTGTCCCATCCGCCGGCAGCCAGGAATACCGTTTCATAATCACCGGCCAGCAGGGAGGCAATGGTGAAGTCTTTGCCAAGGGTCTGGTTGGTTTGGGTGTCAACGCCTATTTCAACAATTCCGGCGATATCCCAGTCGAGAATGTCATGGGGGAGCCGGTACTGGGCAATGGCTGTTCTCAGTAATCCGCCCAGTTTTTCAGTTGCTTCAAAAACCGTGGGTGAATGACCCAGGCGTGCGGTAAAGAAAGCAGTTGACAGACCTTCAACGCCACCACCGATAACCGCAATGCGGCGGCCTGTTTCAGGGGCCTTAAACGGCAACACCCGATCATTGTTTTTCATTTCATAATCCGCAGCAAACCGTTTTAAGAAATTAATGGCAACCGGTTCATCGATTAATTGTCTGCGGCAGTCGGTTTCACAAGGCCGGGGGCAGATTCTGCCGATAACCGTGGGAAAGGGGTTTCTTTCCTTAATAACCTGGATTGCTTTATGGTAATTTTTTTCTGCGATCTGGTGGATGTATTCACTGATATTGATTCCCGCCGGGCATGCCCGCTGGCAGGGAGTGGTGCAATCGTCGGTAGTGTACTCCTTTAAGATCCTTCGCGTGACTGAAGACAGGGTAATGATGTTTTTGGGACAAACTCGTTCACAGGTTCCGCATCCGGTACACTTTACTTCATCCACCACCGGCAGGCCATGTTCCGGCGCGCCCCACAGCAATACGGAGGGTTGCCAATGGGCGATAAACTGGTCGATATTAGCACGCCTGCCAGTGGGCAGGGCAA
>JAJRPH010000278.1 GCA_024280875.1 Deltaproteobacteria bacterium
AAAGGGCAAATCCCTAAGGGACAGTTCCCTGCAAAGGCATTCTTCATAAGCAGATTCAAGGAGACCCGGCCCCAGGTGTTTATGAACTTCAATGGCAGCGCCGATAATTTCCCGTGATAATTTGTCTTCAGGTTTTATCATTTATTTTCTCTATGTTTAGTCATTTCTATTTTCACCGCAAAGGCGCAAAGTTCGCAAAGTCTCTTTTTGCGCGCAGCGCCCATTCTTTTTCTTTGCGTCCTTCGCGTCTTTGCGGTGATTTTTTTTTGCGCGAAGCGCCATTTTCTTTTTTTTTCTTTGCGTTCTCTGCGCCTTTGCGGTGAAATTTTGCTTTTTTTCCGTCTTTGCGGTGAATTATTTCTTTTGGGATTAAATTATTTTTATCCGATGATCTTGTTTTATTGCATCCAACAGCGCATCTTTCACGATATCCACATATTCATCCACGTCTGCTTCTGTCTCAAGGTATACCTTCTTTGCATAGGATGACGGTTTTACAGTTTTGGTCTGTTTCTTTTTCTCACCACCTCCGGGCAGGGCGAATTTTTCTTCAATCTCAATAAACGCATCTTCAAATAATTCCTGGGTTTCAGATACTTTGTATGAAATCTCCGGGATACTAAATTCTTCCTGGATCTTTTTCTTTACCTGCTGAATTGGGAATAAAATTTCATTACGAAAACTTGCGTCGGCTTTGTGTTTATCCAGCTCTGCCTTTAATTGATCAATTTTTGTATCCACTTCTTTTTCAGCCGATGCCTGCCGTTTTTGAAGAAGCGCTGTATTTGCAGTATCCACCCGGGCAATCAATCCATCCACTTCCTTGATCATCGTGTACGGATGAGGGGCGTTTTGGATTTCAAGCATTCGTTTTAACGCACTGACCGCATCCAGATTCTTTTCAATCGCTGATTTATTGGGCATGAAACGTTTTAAAGAACTTATGAGATTTTCCCATGTGTTTTTCTGATTGGTGTAAAAATCTTTGACTGTCTGAAGGTCTTCTTCCGCATCCAGCAGGTCATCCTTGCTTGTATTAAACGCTTTGATCCGCTCAAAGGAATCATGGATTTTCGCTATTTTAGAAGTCACTCCAAGGCATGAATCAATTTCCTGTTTACCGGGATAATTGCCGGTGTCTGCCAGAGGTTTAAATTTTTCAAGGGTTGTTACCCACTTTTCCAGGTTGTCGATGATATGCTGGCTCAGTTTATTGTGGCTGTCCGGCGGGATGGTGCCAAACAGGTCTTTGGCAAGCTTTTTAGCAATATCAAGTGTTGCTTGATCAGGGATCGAGGTTTCAATAATACTCACTGTTTTCCATTGATGGGTTTTGGAAAGCGTTGCAATGGCATCTTTGGGAGAGATTTTTGATTTTTCAATAACAAGCTTGATGTTGCCGGCCATAAACAGCTTTGCCACCAGAATAATCACCTGAAAATCACCCCACCCATAAGGCCGTTTGGTAAAATGTTTTACCAGTTCATCTAATATTACGGAATGATTGATAGCGGTTTTACCACTAATATATCCTTTGACCTCTTTAATATCAGCCGGTTCTTTTTCTTTGATATCAAGAGACAGCTGATGCTGGGCCACGTCATCGGACTGGAGGATCTGTTTTATTTCCTTTAACGGGTCACTTGCGACATATGTCAGATAAGAGAATTTGCTGAAAATATTTTTAACCAGATAATCAAATCCGTCATTTATGGCTTTAGATGTTGTTTGCCCGTCAATGTCGAGTTTTTTACCCAGCGCATAATACTCGGCTTTTGAAATCAGATCGTCTAAAAGCGCAATGAGCCGGGTTTTTCTTTCTCTGTTTTCATCCGCACGGTCCCGGAGTATTTGTCTTAAACTGCCGGATGCAGAGGCATCGCTTTTATTCTCAATGTATTTTTTAACCTGAAGATACAGGCGCAGTTCAGTGGTCAGGGTCGGGTCATCATCAAGCTTGACGATCAGGTTCCCGTCTTTGCCGGAACTGTATAAATTGCATTTTGCCGGAATAAACATTTTGTATTCATCATGAAGCGGGCTGATGATTTCAAGGCCCAGCTCATCTTGTAATTCCTTGCCCCGGAAACGGTCATCACAGATCCGGTTAAACGCATAATCCCGGTTATACGCCATATATTTGTGCTTGGTTTTGCCTTTTAAGATATCATCAAAAATAATATCCCCTAACAATTCCGTCTCAGCAGCAGAGGTTATTTCAACCCCTTTGATTTCACGGGAGACTTCCCGTTCTTCGTTGGTAAGAAAAAAATACAGATCCCCATTGCGATTAATCAGAGTTTCTTTTTCCAGCCGCTGCAGGGATGCTTCAATATCTCTTTTAAGCTTTATCCGGTCCGCATCCACCTGATCAATACACAGGGTCACCAGGTTTTCCACATTGGGTTTGATGATATCCACATAACGAATGAGAAACAGGGCCTGAAGGATCTGAATGTCAAAGTCCACATCCAGACCGGCATTGTCTTTTGCCTGTTCAATGCTTTTTTTGACAGATGTGTCTAAAAAACTTTCAATACAGGGATAAAATTCATAGATCGGAACCAGTGCGCCAATTTCTTTATTCGCAATGTTGACGGCGGAAGACTGGAATGCATCGAGCATGGATCGTTCGCCACGGCTTAAGTGAAGCCCCGTCGCACCGGCTTTACGGATGGATTCAAATATTTTCTGTACCAGTTGAAAATGATACGGAGTAAACGGATATGTATTTACAAAATTCTTTTTTGAAGAATAATTTTTTAATGTGCTGGTGTCATAGGAAAAGCTGAGCTGATTTTTGAGAATATCCCCTTTTTCATCAAATAACTTTTCAAGTAAAGGTACGGCTTCTTTATTTTTTTCCAGCAAACGGGCTTGTATCACTTCATCGGTATTGGCACTGGATAAAGACAGGCGGGTATGAAAGCGTCCCTGAATTTTTGAAAAGTCATTTGCTTTTGTTGATTTGAT
>JAJRPH010000279.1 GCA_024280875.1 Deltaproteobacteria bacterium
AAAAAAAACAATTCGGGCGGGGATGTCATGATAGAGAAACCGCCCGGATTCCCACCAGTCTCCACCGAGGCTTTCAAACCCGGGATTATTTTTTTGGGATGAATTGATTGTCCCTGACTTAGCAGGTCGGGTGGGGAGATTTTTTATGACATGATAGCTGAATACGGCTGAAAACAGAATCAGTAAAACCAGGGCAGCGGTTTTTTTAAATTTGTGAAAAATTGTGGAAATTGGTTTTTTATTCATAATAGAATTGGCATTTCTACGCTTCCGGCGTCATTTTTAAAATGTTATAATACGTTAAAATCCGATGAACGTACCGGACCGGCTCCGTTCCTCTGGCATAGCCAAAACCGGATTTTTCATAATACTCACGGTACCTGAGTAACGGCAGAGTTTGCTCAAGAGAACTCCATTTATTGATATCAAGTCCTTTTTTATGTGCGATGTTGCGGGCGTCTTTTACATGTCCATATCCCACATTATAGCTGCCGAGGGCAAATTTTAATCTTTCATCCGGGGCCAGATTTTTAAATTGATTATAAAGTTTGTGGAGATACTTGATTCCGCCTTTAATGCTTTCTTCCGGGTTTAAGCGGTTTGAAATACCCATTTCATCTGCCGTGGGTATTGTCAGCTGCATGAGTCCCTGAACACCGGTATAACTGATTGCATTCGGATTAAACTGAGATTCTTGGTAAATGACTGCGGCAATCAGTCGCCAGTCAAAATTATACTTTTCAGATTCTTCCATGATAATTTGTTTGTAGGCGGGGAGCCGGGTTTTTAAGCGGGTATGAAATTTTTTGATATCCACATAGTCAAACATTTCCGTGCCGGCATAATATTTATTGTAGATTTGAGCGAAAGTGCCGTCTTTTTTTATCATATCAAAGAACTGATTAATTTTTTTAATCAGCCGGATGTCATGTTTTTTAGTCGCCCACCCAAGAGATTGATGTTCTGAAATCGGAAAAGCCATTCGAAGGTCCGGATAATATCGCCGGTTTAACCGGAAAATATTTGAATCGGCAATCGTGATTTTGATTTCATTGTTTTGAACTTGGCGTAAAAGTTCTTCTGTCGGGGTGTTTTCATGCAGGGCAAGATGAATATTCATTCCGGCTTTTTTTAATTCCACCAGTCGTTCATGATATGAGGTGTTTTTACGTATGTGCACTGTTTTGCCGTCTAAATCCGAAAGCTTTTTTATGCCCCGAAAGCCTTTGCGGACAATCACCTGTTGCTGGACCGGTAAGTATTCATCGGAAAACGACATCCGGTTTTTGCGTTTTGACGTTTTTGTCAAACTGGATGCAATGAGATCTCCCTGGCCGCTTAGAAGGGTCTCGAACATTTCCCCCCAGCCCGGTGTGATGACAGTCAATTTAACATTCAGAAAATCGGCAAATTCTTTTGCCAGCTGATATTCAAACCCCATGGGCCGATCCTGATACAGGTAAAACCCATGGGCACTATTATCAGTGATAACAATAAGCGATCCCCGATTTTTGATTTTTCGCAACGAATCGTTCGGGTTATAACATCCAGGGATAGTTAATCCCGGGATAATCAACAGAAAAAATAGTGCGAGTTTTATCTTCAACAAAAGCTCCTTGTGGAGACACGCTGAGTCAGAAGAAAACAATTTTTTAAGCCGTCAAGTATTATCTAAATGATTCATTTAACGGGAGTCCATGCCGCAAGTCAAGAACGGATCGATGAAGCCGGCTTAGACTTACACCTTGACAATTTTTCTTATAAAGATTTAATTATTTTTTACTGATCCGCAATGAGGAGACATTCGCCATCATAGTGGGAATGAAAATACGCGATGGGCGCGTTCTTTTTATTGCATTACAAACGTTTTTTTAAAAATTAGGATTGGACGTAAATGACGCCGATTATATCGATTGTAGGCTATTCTGATGCAGGGAAAACAACCCTTGTGGAAAAGTTGGTTCCGGAATTGAAGAAAAAAGGTTATCGTGTGGGTACCATCAAAAGCTCTCACCATGAATTAGATTTTGACAAAAAAGGCAAAGACAGCTGGCGGCATTTTGCGTCCGGTGCTGATGCCGTGGTGGTGGCATCTGCCGATAAAATTGTGATGATCAGAAAACACGAGAATACATCCGATGACAGTTATGCCCAATTGTTATTTATAGAGAATCATTTATCGGATATGGATGTGATCATCGCTGAAGGATATAAAAGCGCCGGGTTCCCCAAAATTGAGGTGTTCCGGCCACAGGCACAGAATGAGCCGGCCTGTTTAAATGACGATACCCTGGTCGCTTTAGTGACGGATGCGGACGTGAATATCAGTGTACCCATATTTGGCCTGGAAGAGTCTGAGCGCCTGGCGGATTTTGTTGAGCAGAAATTTTTATCATTTCAGAATGTTCCAAAGTAAATCAGACCATTACGGTTTATACGGGTTCGGTTAAAAAAAACCACAGACAGTATTTTCAATATGGTGCCTGTGGTTTTTTGTTATTTAAATCCCGGCCTTTACTTTTATTTCATCTGCTTTGTTTGTCTTTTCCCAGGTAAACTCCGGTCCGGTGCGTCCAAAATGTCCATATGCGGAGGTCTTTTTATAAATTGGTCGCAGAAGGTCCAGGTACTCAATAATTACTGCCGGTCTTAAGTCAAATACGTCCTTGACGATTTCAATTGCTTTTGCTTCCGGTATTTTGCCGGTGCCCAGAAAATCCACCATAACAGAAACCGGTTCGGCTATGCCGATGGCATAGGCAATCTGGATTTCGCATTTATTAGCCAGGCCGGCGGCAACCAGATTTTTGGCGATATGGCGCCCCATATAGGATGCGCTTCGATCTACCTTGGAGGGGTCTTTTCCTGAAAAGCAGCCGCCTCCGTGACTTCCCTGGCCGCCGTAAGTATCAACAATAATTTTTCGTCCGGTAAGACCGCAGTCACCCATGGGCCCGCCGATGACGAATTTCCCGGTCGGGTTGATAAAATATCGGGTATCTCCGTCAACCATTTCTTTGGGAATAACTTTTTTGATCACCTCTTCAATCACCGCTTCGCGGACTTCATCATAGGTCACATCCTCTTTGTGCTGGGTCGAAACAACCACCGTGTCGACCCGCTTCGGAGTGCCGTTATTATATTCAATGGTTACCTGGGACTTGCCGTCCGGTCGTAAAAAATCAATAGACCCGTTTTTCCTGACAGTCGCCAGCCTTTTGGTCAGCTTATGGGCGAACGTTATAGGCATCGGCATGAGTTCCGGCGTTTCATCAGAGGCAAAACCGAACATCAGTCCCTGGTCTCCGGCACCCTGGTCCTTGAAAAGGCCTTCACCAACATTAACGCCTTGGGCAATGTCTGCTGACTGCTGATCAATACTTGTCAGAACAGAACAGGTCTGCCAGTCAAATCCCATTCTCGAAGAGCTGTATCCAATATCGCGGATGGTTTCACGGACTACATGGGGTATGTCTACATAACAGTCTGTGGTGATTTCACCGGCAACAAACGCAAGCCCGGTGGTTACGAGTGTTTCGCACGCCACTCGGCATTTTTTATCCTGTTCCATAATAG
>JAJRPH010000280.1 GCA_024280875.1 Deltaproteobacteria bacterium
GCCAGGGCCATCGAAGACTATCGGCAATGGATGATATCCAAGGATTACTCAAAATCCACATTACGTCTTTATGTAGATGCATTAAGGCATTTTCAACGGTTTATCGCAACAAATGAGACCTCATGGAATGAAATTTTTACGTTTTCAATGCTGACGCGCTTTCAGAAAGCCAAAAATCATTCCATGGGACCGAACGCCGTAAACGGATTGGCCCGATATCTTTATGGACGTCAGCTGATCCCTGCGCCAATCCGGAAACCTCAACCTCTGCTTCCCATGCACTATGAAGACTTTCTAATATATTTTCAGAATACCCGGGGAGTTCAAGCCAGCTATCTGAAGGAGGCCAGGGGCGTGTTATCGGCTTTGAACGATTATCTTGATTTGCACACAATCAATCTTTCCGACATCGGGATTGAGGATGCAGATGGCTTTTCAGCGCAATATAAACCTCATCTTTCAGTTTCAGCCCGGCACCGGATCCGTTCCCATCTGCGGAATTTTTTCAGATACCTGTATTATGAACGCCGTATTATTAAAAGGGACATTGCGTCCTTGATTGTCGGCGCCACATTATTTGCCCAAAGAAAACCCCCCAGGTTTTTAAGAGCCCATGAAATCCGGCAGGTATTTGAAGGCCTGTCCATGGACGGCGCCAAGGCACTTCGTACCGCGGCCATGGTTCATTTGAGTTTTCTGCTGGGCCTTCGTCCTAAGGAAATAAGCCTGATCCGATTAGACGATATTTCCTTCAGCAACGGCACAATTGAACTTCCGAACCGGAAAAGTAATAATCCCATCACCCTGCCGTTGCCGGAAAAAACGATCAAGGTGATCGCCGCATATGTGATTGGGGCCAGACCGGCAAGTGAGCATCGATATCTGTTCCTGAATTTGAAGGCGCCATACGGGCCCGTCACGGCGACCATAACGGGCAGACAAATCACGACCGCGATTAAACGCGTAAATCCCGGGGCAACAGCTTATTGGCTCCGGCACACCTATGCCCAGAACCTGTTTGAAGCCGGAACCGGCATCTTTTGCGTACTTTTGATCAATATGTCACGGATAACCAGATGGACTTTTCCACCCTCTGCTTTTCTTGCATTCAGACAAGGTCTTACGGGAGCGGCAGGAACACGGAATCAAAAAATATCAGCTGTTCGCGGTTTTTTTAATTATTTGGTAAGAAGAGAACTTTTATCCGCAAATCCTGTCAAAGACATTCCCGCTGCTCCGGAAAATGCCTATATTCCGTTTGTTTTTTCAACAAAACAAACAAATGCGATCCTCGGCGCCGTGAAAAATGCCATGCGCCGGGATGCGCGCTATTTTTTTGATGATTTGACCGTTTATACGGCCATCATGCTGCTGGCCCGTTGCGGCTTGCGGATTTCCGAACCGATACGATTGCGAATCGAACATTATCACGGAAAAGAGGGTTCGATTTATATCGAAAAAACCAAATTCCATAAAGACAGATTGATCCCCATTCCAAAGACGAGCATTGCACATATGGAAAATTATTTATCGGTTCGCAGCTCCTTTATGGCCAATGGACAAAATCGATATCTTCTGCCGGGGCCAGGTGAAAAAAGACTATCCCAAAAGCGGATTTATGCAATGTTCTATCAAGCGGTCAAGGCGCTTGGTATTTATCAGCCCCGCCGAATGATTGCCAACACGGTTTTCGGTGCGCCCACGCCACACAGCCTGAGACACTCGTTTGCCGTTAATACCTTAAAATCGATCAGGGATAATGGAGGCTCTGCCCAAAAAGCGCTGCCGGTCCTGTCGGCCTTTCTGGGCCACCGGAAATACCGCTACACAGCGATTTACCTGAAGGTTGCAGATGCAGGGCACAGACAGAATCTCGTAGACTTCGCCATTAACCGACAGGAAGAACTATGAAGCTCACGGACTGCCTGCATCGGTTTTTTGATGAATATCTGCCCCGGATAAAGGGTGCGAGTATTGATACCATTAAAACCTATCGTGATGCCTTGGCCCTTTTATTAAAATTCGCCAGCCGGTATCATTCGGTGGATATAAAGGAACTTGGTCTGGAGCATATCACCGGCGCGTTGGTCTTCGACTTTCTTGATCATCTCGAAAACAAACGTGAAAACACGGCACGAACGCGAAACCTCAGACTGGCGGCCATAAAGTCCATGGCAAAAATGATCCGCCTGTTATACCCGGAATATTATACCACCGCCGAGATGATTCTTAATATTCCACAGAAACGCAGCCGGAAAAAACTCATCGGCTATTTGCACCATGACGATGTTTTGAAAGTCTTTAATGCAGTTGATATGAAAAGAACGGAAGGCTTTCGGGACTATGCGATTCTTCACCTGTTGTACGATTCGGGTGCCCGCGCCGGCGAGATCGGAAGATTAAAGCTTGATTATCTTGATTCGGAGAAAAGGACACTGGCTATCATAGGTAAAGGCAACCGGTATCGTTTGATACAACTTCGGTAACACTGCCAAAGCGAAAGTTACCTGTTTCTCCATGGCTAGCCATAATCACCATATCCGATTTTTCTGCTTCAATCAGTTTTAAAATTTCTTGTGCCGGATCTCCCACAGAAATATGTTTGATGTGCAGAGGGCAATCATCCATGTATTTTTCGCAAATCTGATTCAGGCGCTTTTTTGCTATTCTCGGCGCCCATTCCATGAGCTCTTCAACCCTCTTCTTTCCGAACTCTCCGTACCAGGATTCATGATGAGCAATATCTTCAATTACATAAAGCACATGTATCTCAGCCCCATATTTTTGGCTTAATGATTTTATATAAGGTAAAGCCTGCTCTGCATTGCTTGAAAAATCTGTAGGCCAGAGGATCTTATTTACTTTCATAATAATTCCTCCTTTTATTGAAAAAAGTTACAACCATACCTAAAAATATATCTTAATTGCTGATTGTAAATAGAGGTGCGACAATTCAATCAAAAAGGATTTTGACACGATCAATGCTTTGAATTTGTCTTTCACGGTGAAGTGATTATCCTTTAACTGTAAAATAGTTTCAAAAGGTTACAGTGAAGCTTTGGAGGATGATTCGTTAGCAAACGATTCCGATGATTCAGATGAATACCCCTGCCACTGCTGTTGCTAAAATAACATAGAGTTTAGAACACATGCGTAATGGATATGCGAGAACTGTCCATGGTGACAGGCAATTCAATTAGAGTGGAGCAGGTCCGATTCCTATGATGAAATGAGGACCAGGTTTTTTGCTAACCGCGAATCTCATTTTCCACATCTTTTTCAAAATCCGCTTTTTCAAGCGAATCATCCACAACATATTCTTTTTGAAAAGTCGCGATGATGGCATCAATGGGAACATCGTCAAAGTCGCCGCGATCATTTAAATATTCCATGTGCCGGTTGCCGCTTAAATCAAACGGATGGTAGATCGAGTCGCGGGTTCCGTCAAAATCAAGTGTCAGGAGATTGAATTTATTGCACAGCTCAATGTTAAAGACCGGCGTCGCCTTGACCCATTGGCCGTTTAAATAAATGGACGTATACCCGTGCCAGTAAAACACATCGGTCTTCATCTGTTCTCGCATGCGTTTTGTGGAAAGGTGGTTGCGGATATCAGCATAGCCAAGGCGGGCAGGAATTTTCAGACTGCGGCAGCACGCGGCCAACAGGATGGCTTTGGCAACACACCAACCGCGGCCGTTGATAAGCGTTGTACTGGCGCGGAGTCCTTCAACGGTCAGGTCGATGGAATACGGGTCATAGCGAATGCCGTCCCGTACCGCATAATAGAGGCTGACGGCCTGTTTTAAGGGGTCGGCATGATTCCCGGCGTTTTTTTTGACAAATTCGGAAACCGTCCGAAGATTGAAATCAATGGTTGGTGTGGATTGGATATATTTTTGCATCAATAATTGTTTATCATTTTGGAATTGTTTATCATTTTGGTTTTTTGAAAATATCCGGATTCGGTGGCACCCAGTAAACAATAAAGAATATAACAGACAGCAGCGATTACCAGAAGCGTGAATGTCACTTTTAAAATTTCTTTTGGTTTGATGTATATCAGGATGCCAAGTGCCGCAGCAATTCCCATTGAAATGAATGGATGGTACACGATCATCCGATAGAAAAAATTAATAATTTCATTTAAGTCCATTAAATAGCTCTTTTTCTGTTTGAATGCCCAAAATATGGGGGTAACGTAAACAGGTTCTCGAACTGCAGGCAGCACATGTTGCTCAGTTAAAATTTTAATTTACCTTTAAAATAGATTTCTCGGGCCTGTTTTGCATGGTTTTTTACAAATTCTTCAACCCCCAGTTTTTTGATAAGTCCCAGGTTGTACATTTTAAGATTATGGGGTACTTCAGCTGCCCGATCCACATAAGGCTGATAGCGTTCGCAGGGAAAATCTTCGCAATCGCAGCAGAACTGAATTCCTTTTTCCTGGCTGCATGTAAAGACATCACACGGAGAAGTTTTTTTAGGGGAGTTGATAGCCTCATGTTCTTCCCGACAGCATCCACATGCCACCTCTTCAATGGGGATCCCCAGTTTATCAGATAAAGAGATTTTTAAGCCTGGAAAGTCTTTTGCCAGATGCATGGGGCAATCACTGCAAACCATGCCGCAGGGCGCTATTAAAAGAATTGAATCCATCACATCCTCCTTGCAAAAAGTGCGGTTTATGAGAGTCGGGCCGCTGTCAAGCAACAGGATTTCATATATTATTAATAATATAATTTTTGTAATTGATCAACAGAGAAGTATTGCCTGCATGAGTTCATGTCAAAGAGAGCCGTCCAGTTCCTCGGCCACATCTTTTTTACACTGCCTGCAGCGTTGCGCGCCCCTGAACAGCGGGTAGCCGCATGACGAACAATGATAGCGCTCACATTCGGACCGGGCCCACGCGATGCTCCCTGCTTCATCGCCGAGTTCGGCAACTTTTTCCCGCCACACAGGAATTGTCCGCATCATAACTTGTTTGCCGGTTTCAAGTCCGAATTTTTCGATTTCCGCACAGGGCCAGTCATCACACTGGTGGCAGGAATAAAAGCCTTTTGATTTAACGCAATCACGGATTTTGCACATTTTACAATATAGATAAAGGTTTTTCGGCGGGTCAGGCTGCATGCATCCGGAACAGGAGGTCTCTTCGGGCTTGGTGCCGTAAAGTCCGCCCATCACAGCCCTGAACTTTTCATTTTTATCCCGGTTGGCAATATACACGCCGCAGGTTCCGCAATACAGTCCACAGGGTGCCATTAATTCTTTATTTTTAATTTCGTCTTCGCTCCAGCCGTCCATGAATGTTGTCTCCTTAATTGAAAAAGTTATGACCCGCTTTGCTCATATCCTCCCAAAATCTGTATTTGTTTTTTTACAGATTCCATTAAAGCATCGCGGTCTTCAATGGTAAAGTTTGACGTATCAATGGGTTTGCCGATATGGACTTCCACATGTTCACCAATACTGGATCGCCAGGTGTCCGGGGGAAGGACTCTTTCGGTGCCTCTGATTCCGATGGGGATGATAATCGCTTTTGTCTGAAGCGCCATCATAAATCCCCCTTTTTTAAATGGATTTAATTTTCCGGTTCGCGATCGGGTGCCTTCGGGGGCGATCCACAGAAGAAGGCCGTCTTCCATTTTTCTTTTCGCAACGGCCATGTCCTTGAGTGCCTGTTCATGGTTTTTCCGGTCCACGAAGATACATTCTCCGACCCAGCTGGCCCGGCCCCAGATCGGTACTTTAAGCAGTTCCCGCTTGCCTATAAAGCGGATATCCCCGGGCAGTGCATGCATGATCAGGGGGATGTCATAGTGGCTGCGGTGATTGCTCATCAGGATATGGCAGCGCCGTTTCCGGTAGACGGCATTTTCCGGATTAATGACGTCATAGGTCAGTTTTGCGGACTTTAATGTTTTGGCCGCATAGTAATCGCGGGCGCCTTTTGTGGTCACAGCCCGGTTATATTGTCCTCGATAAACATGATAGATTGTAATTAAAGAAAATGCCAAGACATAATAAATGTTTCTCAATGCAACCCAGATGTCTCGAAAAAAAGAAATCACAGCATTCAACTCCTGATATTTTTAAAAAAATTATCGGGTTTCGGTCGGGGA
>JAJRPH010000281.1 GCA_024280875.1 Deltaproteobacteria bacterium
AAAAGTTAGATTCCGATGGCAAAGAAAAAAGCTCCAAATTCGAGGCGCGCAAATCCTGAGTGATGATTTGTACTTAGCGTACCATGAAGAAACGAAGGATGAAGCGCAACAAAGAATTTGGACTTTTTACGATGCCATCAAAGTTGCGACTAATATAAGGGCAAGTGCGGCCACTGAACAGATCCACCCGGTTGCATGATTATTCCCCCAAAACAAAATCGGAATAAACAAAAGCATCACGGAAAAATTGACAATCCAGATAAACGCTATTTTTTCAAGCTGGAACCGGTTGAAATGTTGCAGCATATTCGGCATAACGGACCGCCTGTATTCTGAGCAATGATTCAAAAGAATCAGCCAGAAATGGGGCAGCTGCCATAAACCGAAAAGCACCATGATGCTGACGATCTCTAAAGAAAAAAGATCCCCCCCCGGCAGCAGACCAGCCGATCAAGGGCGGCATCATACCGCACACCGCGCCCGGGATAATCGCGAGAATGGATCGGGATTTTAGAGGGGTATAGATGCCGTTATACAGGAATATGGCAGTGGCTCCCAGAAGCGGCAGGGTGGTGTCGTAACGGATGAGATAAAGAATCACGTCGCCGAGTATGATCAGGGTCGCGGAAAGGCTCAGTGCCCGGCCAGGCGGAAATGCGTTGGATGGCAGCACCCGGTGCCGGGTCCTGGAAAACAGACGGTCGATATGGCGGTCCTGGTAATTGTTCAGGCAGGCGCCGCCGCAGGCCAGCAAGAGAATAGCTGTAGCTGTCAGAAACAGGGGCATATCGAGCCGGCTGGTGTGCATGATATAACCGAATATAGAGGAAAGACTGATCATCAGGCTCAGCGGTATTTTCATCAGTTCGGTGTACAGGCCCGATTTTTTCATTTACTCCTCTTCTTCCAGCCACGCTTCATAATCTGCCTCCGGAACTACCCGCAGGATGCCGTTCATTTCCGAGTGCCCGATACCGCAATACTCCGTGCAATGAAACATGAACGTCCCCTCTTTATCCGGGTAAAACCAGACGTAGGAACTCATGCCTTTTACCGCATCCACTTTGACCCGGAATGCCGGTATAAACAGGCTGTGAATCACGTCTTCAGAGGTCAGGTTAATTTTGATAGGTTTGCCTATGGGCACGACGATCTCATTTTCAATTTCCTTGTCATTGGGATAGACAATGATCCAGGAAAACTGCTGGGCAAATACATCAATTTCAATGGCCCCGGGCGGTACATTCCGGAGATCGATGTATGATGACCAGCCGATGTAAAACATGGAAAGAGCGATTGCCGTCAAAGAACACTTGACTGAAGCGATTAACAACGCAACCCAGACATTGAGCTTGCCAAGGTCAATCATTGAAATGCCAATGATGCCAGCCGTGAGAATAAGCAGCATACATAGAATACCAATGAGCGTTTTGTATGGCATCACGTGATGGCGTTCTTTTGCTGTTTCCATACGTTATCTCCCTGTGTTTATTTGTAACAGCTTACAGTTCAAACAATCAGATAGAGCAGGGGGAAAATAAAAATCCAGATGATGTCCACCATGTGCCAGTAAAGGCCGCAATTTTCCAGAATACCGTCATTGCCCTCATGCATTCGGTTTGTGAGAATCATAAACACACACATAGAAAGCATCGCCATTCCGATCATAATATGGAGCCCGTGCAGCCCCGTGATGATGTAATACAGCCCGAAAAAAATATTTTTTCCCGGCGGGCCGTTTACCAGGTCCGGTGCGTTGGGATAAATGCCGTGGTGAATTTTCTGGCCCCATTCAATGTATTTATTTACAAGAAAGATTCCGCCGATCATCACTGCCACGGCAATCAACCCGGCGGACAGTTTCCTGGACTTTTTCCTAAACGCGGTGATGGACGCGGCCACAGCAAAGCTGCTGATCAGCAGGATAACGGTATTGACAGCGCCGAAAATCAGGGAGAGTTCTTTGCCGCCTTTTCCGCCGAACATGACAAAATGAAAGTGGGCCACCACAAAATGGGTGTCATGCACATGGATATTGGTCCCCGCAGCCCCTAAAACCAAGCCGGTCAGTCCGCCCACGGAAAACAGGTAGATAAACCCAAGCGCGAACAGAAGCGGCGGCGTCATCTGGATGGAGCCCTTGTACATGGTGGAAACCCAGGAAAAAATTTTAACCGCGCTGGGGATTGCTACCAGGAAAGTGAGCAGGGAAAAAACAAAAACAGCCACCTCGCTCATGCCGCTGGTAAACATGTGATGCGCCCAGACCAGCGATCCGGCAATTGCAATGGCCATACTGGATGCCACGATGGCTTTGTAGCCGAAAATGGATTTTCTGGAAAACACGGGAATGAACTCTGAAATAACCCCCATGCCGGGCAGGATCATGATATACACTGCCGGATGGGAGTACATCCAGAACAGATGCTGGTACAGTATCGGATCACCACCTTTTGAGGCGTCAAACAGACCGATGGCAAAAAGCCGTTCAAAAAGAACCAGCAGCAGAGTGATGGACAAAATCGGAGTGGCCAGCAGCTGCACCCATGCGGTGGCATACAATGACCAGGTAAACAAAGGGATCTGAAGCCAACGCATTCCTTTGACCCGCATTCGGTGAATGGTGGTGATGAAGTTTAAGCCGGTGAGCATGGATGACATGCCGAGGATAAATGCCGCCATCAGGGTGGCGGATACGTTTGTCTTCGTTGACACGGAAAATGGGACGTAAAAGGTCCATCCCGTATCCGGCGGTCCGCCGAAAAACAGGGACATTACGGCAAAGATACTGCCGAGGATATATAGGTACCATGACAGGAGGTTGAGTCCGATGGTTTTTTGCGCACTAAAAAAAAGATAAAACCTGCCAGAAGGCTGATGATTAAAATTCCGGAAATTTTGAATGTTTTGAAAACATAGCGTTTTCCTTTAGGGTCATAGTCAAAACAGAAAGATACTATTTTTTTAATGGAAATGCCGGGGGCTCCTCTTTCCGCCTCGGCAATGGCCATGCTGATGTCAAACGGAAGGAAATCAGGCCCGTACAGATAGCGGATGATTTTTCTGTCTCCCGCCACACACAGGAGTATATTCGGGTGCACAAAGGAATGGGACGCCAGCTTTTTAAACTTAAATCCTATGGCCCGGGCCAGGGCGAAAATATTTTTCCGGTTGCCGGTTAAAAAACGCCATTCAGATTCCGGGAAATCCTTTTTCAGCAGATTGAAGTAATTCTTCTTGGCATTTTTTGAATCTTTCGGCCCCTCCTCTTCATCAAAGCTGAAGGCCAGCACGCGGTATGATTTCCCGGGGGTGAACGTAACATCATTTAAGGCCATGGAAAGGTTTGACAGCAGAAGGCTGCAGGTTTTGGGGCAGTGATAAAAAATCGGTAAAATTAACGTGGGCCGGTCAATAAAATTGCCGAGCACAAGAGAATTCCCCTTTTCATCGAGAAATTCGATATTTGCTGAAATGATTTATCCCGGTTTTTCAGTGAGGCCGGTTTCTCCAGAATCAGGAGCCGGTCGGCTACCGTGTTCGGTTTCAAACATGTCGGGGTGCATTGAATGGATTGTGTGATCCGAATGTCCCATTTCGTGGGGAGAACTGTCGGATGAAGTTCCTTGATGGAGGTGATTGTCTTCGGCAACGACAGTCATCAGCCCTGAAAAGAAGAATATGCTGATGATGACAGGGAAAAGCATCTTTTTTTTCCCGGCCATCCGGCTTAAAATGCTGTACAATCCATGAATTTTTTTGGGACCCAAAGAAGAATACATTGGCCTCTCGGCTGATTGCGTTATGAGCGTAAAAAACTTTATGACGCTTTGGTGCGGTACTTTTCCCAAAAACAACTTCTATAGAGTAGGCCGGTCACTGAAAGGCGATGCTTATATCAGTGCATAGGCGAACGATCAAACCTGCAAGTCGGGTCATCAATGAGCGCAAAAAAACATCAGTGATGCGTTATTTCCTGATAGTCGCCGGTAGATAAATT
The DNA here is from genome assembly GCA_024280875.1 of Deltaproteobacteria bacterium. Taxonomy (GTDB): domain Bacteria; phylum Desulfobacterota; class Desulfobacteria; order Desulfobacterales; family Desulfosalsimonadaceae; genus SURF-3. The sequence goes on from JAJRPH010000281.1 coordinate 4,001, forward strand.
GACTCTCAAAGCCCC
>JAJRPH010000282.1 GCA_024280875.1 Deltaproteobacteria bacterium
AGAGTGTTCAAAATGGCATTGATGCGTTTGCAAAAAAAACAGAAGGCAACTTAAATGTTTTACTCAATAACGCAGGTATTTTGGAATTCGGACTCTATGAGAAGGTTCCATTAAAGCGTCACCTTCAAATAGTTGATGTAAATTTTAAAGGATGTTTGAATTGCATTTATTATTGTCTTCCATACCTTAAAAAAACAACCGATGCCCGAATTATTAACATGTCGTCAATTTCATCATTGTATGGTACTCCTGAGCTCTCTGTTTATGCATCAACCAAGCATGCATTATCCGCAATGACGGAGGCTCTGGATATCGAATTGGAGCCCTATGGCATAGTAGTCTGCGATATCAAACCCCCGTATGTTAAAACGCCGATGCTTAAGGGCGGGGAGAATTCAAAAAGCCTGAAGATATTTAGAGTTATAGGCGGCCAAACGAATGCGGGAAAAGTCGCCAAAACAGTCTGGAAGGCTGCGCATAAAAATAAGCTCCATTGGAAAATAGGATTTACCCGTCTAATGGCTTTTCATTGCTGGTTTTTGCCATTTACAGTACGATTTGCCGTAAAATTGATGACCATGCCAGGAATTAAAAAATAAGAAAAAAGGATTTATTATGAATATACTGGTCACCGGCGCAGCCGGGTATATCGGCGGGAAACTTGTTAAAAATCTTTGTAAAAAGGAATGGGTGGACACGGTGGTGGGGACGGATATTAATGAACCGTCTTATAAACATCCCAAATACAAATTTGACCGCAGGGATATCCGTAAATCGATGGATGATATTTTTGAGGCCCGGAAAATAGATGCCGTGGTCCATTCAGCATATGTTCTTCCTCCCATTCATGACAAGGGGCTGATGGAAGACATCAATAAAGGCGGCACCCGAAATGTTATAGAAGCCTCGGTCAAAGCCGGCGTAAAACAGATTTTATATACCAGCTCCACCACTGCCTATGGATTCTACGCAGATAATGATGAACCGTTGACTGAAGAAAGTCCGTTGCGGGGAAATGATGATTTCATTTATGCCAAAAATAAAAAAGAGATTGAAGCGATAATGCAGGCATTTATTTTATCTCATCCTGAAATTGCTGTAACCATTGTCCGTCCATGCTTTGTGGTAGGTCCAGGGTTTACCAATCCCATGGCCGAGCATTTACAGAAAAAACTGGTCATGGTGCCGGCCAAAACACTCCCCTGGCAGTTTGTTCATGAGGATGATCTGGTTAATGTCATGTCATTGTTGCTGGAAAAGCGGATTGCCGGTGCGTTCAATATAACTGGAGAAGGGACAATGACGTTTTCCGAAATGATTAAAATGCTGGGCAACATTCGAATTCCCATTCCCTGGCCGATCATTTATCCGTTAAATAACCTGTCCTGGTTTTTGCGATTGTCATTTATGACAAAATTTCCTTCTCCGTCCATGCGGATGATGATTCATCCCTGGATTGCCAGTTCAAAAAAACTTCATGAGACGATAGATTATACATTCAAGTATGATTCAAAGAGTGCTTTCAGGGACTTTGCCCGATCCGTGGGAAAATAGAATCATGTGATTTTTACGAATCGAAGCGGTTTTGCAGGACAATTACTGACAACAAAATAAGCATCGACTGACATAAAAATCAGGAAATAATGGATATTATTAATTCGCCTTTTGTTGTAAGTTGATTTCGGTGGCTGTGTGCTAATTTTTTTATACCTCCTCTGTGATATGCTGATGCTGATTTTTTCAGTTTCAGCATATTTTGTTTTTAAGGTATCGTTAGGCAATTTTTAAAATTTCAAATTTTTTTCAGTTTAAAGCTCCCTTGTCAATCAATTCTTAAATTGATTGAACTATGGTGTTTAAATGCAAAGGCCGTTTTCGAAAGAAAACGGCCTTTTTTATTTGTCATGCGTCTGTCTGTGATTGATAAATCATATTTTCGGGCAGCTTATCCGCGGCGGAACATTACCAGCTCCAAATTACAGCGTAATCCACCGTATGTGAATAGGATTATCGATTTTAATGGGCTTTTAACAAACCATGCCGAATTATTTTCATGATAACCCGGCCTAAGCATGGCTATGTGGATAAGGTCATGGATTTGCTGTATTCTCTACCTTAAGGCATCATGTTCAACGTGGACTATATCCGGAAAACCGGGGAAAGGATGATATTGATTTCGTGTCGGTGGACTGGTTGAGACATACGGCGGATTACGCTTCGCTAATCCGCCCTACGCGTACTGCCAAACAGAATAAGAAGAAAACTTCGAAATTCGATATTCCCTGTTCAATATTCGGCATTAAATAAGTATATTGAATGACTAAATGGCATTATCTTAATGATGCAATTTTTTTGTATGGCGCCCCTTAATTCCTGCCGAGTGTAAAATAATTTCTTTAAATCATTGAATATTCAATAAAAAAAGATTATATAAAAGTATTGTTTTTCAAGTGGGTGGAAACGGGTGTTTAAAAGCCTGAAAGAGCTTCTTTATCTTCGATTATTATGAATATTCTAATGAGTTTATGGGATATCCCAGCATCGGAGACAAGGCAGGAGGCAGGACAAATGCGGGTGTTGATTGTTGATGACAGTAAAATCGAGCGGATGATTTTAAAGGAAATGCTCCAGTCCGAGGGGCATGCGGTAGAAGAATCTGAAAACGGGAAACAGGCTTTAGAGAAGGCGTTGGCGTCCCCTCCGGATATGATTATTTCCGACATTCTAATGCCTGTCATGGATGGTTTTAGACTCTGTAGAGAAATAAGGGCTGATAGCAGGACCTGTGATATCCCGTTTGTTTTTTACACGGGAACGTATACCAAAACCGAAGATGAAGAATTTGCCTTTAAAATGGGGGCGGATCGATTTTTAATAAAAAGTATGGACTGGGAATTGTTTTTCAGAGAACTTCAGAACGTGATCAAGGAAAGGGAAATGGGGGGGAATGTTTTGCCGGACCAATCCGCCAAAGATGAAAAGGAAATTTACAAGCTTTATAACGAACGTCTGATTAACAAACTGGAAGATAAAGTGGCTGAACTGGAAAGTGAAGTCAGCTGGCGGAAGAAACTTGAAAAACAGCTGTATGACAGTCAGGAAAGCCTCCAGATGGCAGTAGAGGGCGCTCAGCTCGGAATGTGGGACTGGAATGTTCAAACCGGTGAGACGAAATTTAATGAAAAATGGGCGCAGTATTTGGGGTATACCCCTGAAGAGCTTTTACCCCATATGAGCACCTGGGAAAAATTACTCCATCCGGATGACCGGCAAAAAACAATGGCTGAAATGCAGGCAAATTTAGACGGCACGACTGAACTTTATGAAAGTGAACATCGCCTGAAGGCTAAATCCGGAAAATGGCGTTGGTTTCTTGCCAGAGGAAAGGTCGTCAGCCGTGATGAGTTCGGCGAAGCCCTGCGGCACGTGGGAACTGAACATGAAATTACCGATCGTGTGGAAGCAAAGCACGCACTTGAAAAAGAAAAGGAACGATACCGGCTGATATTTAATACAGCGCCGATCGGGATTTTTCATTATGATGGAAAAGGAATTATCCGGGCGTGCAACAAGGCATGTTTGGATATTAGCGGCGCATCCTATGGGGAATTTATTGGTTTCAACCTGTTAGAAAAGACAATCAACAAGTCGGTGTTAGACGCCATTAAATCTTCATTGTCCGGATCGCCAGGACATTATGAAGGGGAGTATACCTCTGTTATTGGTGGGCGAACAAGCTATATCAACGCGGATTTTGTGCCTGTTTTTTCTGAGAGGAAAAGTTTTGAAGGCGGGATGGCTGTTGTGGAAGATATTAGCGAACGTAAAATGGCAGAAGATGAATTGAGACGGTCCCATGGGCGATTGCAGAGCCTTTCAGCCTACTTGCAGACAGCCATTGAGAATGAAAGAAAAAGTATTGCCCGTGAAATTCATGATGACTTGGGG
>JAJRPH010000283.1 GCA_024280875.1 Deltaproteobacteria bacterium
ACCAGCATCACAAGATCAATTGTGTTGTAGTTCTTTTCGCAATGAAAGCATCTTGCAAGATTTGTGGCAGATTTTACGCCGGTATCAAATCCCCGGCATACCGGGCAGCAAAAACGAAAACAGCCTTCACTCATTTTAAAATCGATGCTCAGATCCTCTATCAGGCTGTCTACTGGAATATGGTTTCGCAGAATATATAATTCCTGCCGGGAGTAACGTTGTTTTGCCATTTCAAGCCTGAGTGAGCTTTGGTCTTAAGCTTACACAGCTTTTCATGTTAATGACATGACTGCTTTCTGTGAGTCGATCAATCAGCGCTGCTGTAAGCTGATCATTTTTTAAAAAAGATGTCCATTGGCTAAAACCGAGATTTGAAGTGTTTAATGTGGTTTTTTGATTGTGCCGTTTCTGCATCAAGGTAAAAAACAGCCCCACCTGAACAGGCTCAACTTCTACGTAGCCTAGTTCATCTTATGTCAAGTTAAATGTTATGTGAAGTTATGCATGGAACAGACTGTTTTATTAGTGTTTATTGTCATTTAACTTTGCATAATATTCAAATGATATAGTAGTTGTGATCATTAAACCACAAAGGAGGTAAGATATTGGGTGTTTTCCCGGAGGTGGTGCACCATGAATAATAATTTTGCCACACATTTATCCGTCTACTTTTTAAAATACATGCCAACAAGGACAGGTTGCAGCAGTAACACGATTAAATCTTACAGAGATACATTCATCATTTTCTTAAGATACTGCAAGGAGGAGCTGAGAACAAAAACTGAAAAAATTTCTCTGAATCATCTAAATATTGTTTTCTAAGATTATAGTGTGTTAAATTAAATTATACCACGCATATGACGGTCAAATAAAAACATTAAACAAGGAGGACCGACATCATGAGAAGACAGATCAACACCATATTTTGTGCTACGGATTTTTCAAAGTTAGCCGAAGAGGTCGTGTCATACGGCATCACCCTGGCCAAGGAATTTAATGCAAAGTTGCTCGTCTGCCATGTCGTTGATTTTCCAACTGTTTCGATGTATGGGGAAGCGGTTAGCGGCCCGATCGAACATCAGAATCGTTTTATGGATTATGCACGGAGTGAAATAAGTCGTTTGATCGGCAATGAGCCCATCGATTCACAGGCCCTTGTTACTCTGGGTAACACCACTGAAGAAATTTCCCGCCTGGTGGTAGAGTTTAATGCGGATCTCGTGATAACCGCAACCCATGGCCGATCAGGTTTAAAACGCTTTTTTCTAGGATCAGTTACGGAACGCCTGATGCGTACGTTGCCTTGTCCGCTGCTGGTTTTACGCGGCGCTGGTGATGGAGCGGGTGGATCGGAACCAAAACTCCAGAAGTTTCCGTTTAAGCGGATTCTGGTGGGGTGCGATTTTTCTTCTGATTCGGATCTTGCCTTTACAAACAGCCTCAGCATGGCCCAGGAATTTGAAAGCGAACTGTACATGGTCCATGTGGTGGAGCCTTCCGGGTATAAAGACCTCTTCAAAATGCCCGCCGAACAAGGAGATAAATTCAAGCAGGATTTATTTGATATGATTAAAGATCGCCTCAAATCAATGGTTCCGGATGAGGCGCTGAACTGGCTGACTCTTCACACCCATCTTCTGGTGGGCAAACCCTATGAAGAAATTATTCGCTTTGCGGAAATCAATGATATTGATTTGATTGCTTTGGGCATCCGGGGGCATGGGATGGTTGAGGATCTTTTCGTGGGATCCACCACCGACCGGGTGATTCGCCGTGCGCCGTGTCCGGTATTGTCGATCTGTCAGAAATGATTCTTTATTGACAAACTCGTAAAAAGTCAGATTCCGATGGCAAAGAAAAAAGCTCCACCAATCCTATAAAATTGGCAAGGCGCGCAAATCCTGAGTGATGATTTGTACTTAGCGTACCATGAGGAAACGAAGGATGAAGCGCAACACAGAATTTGGACTTTTTACGAAGCCATCTTTATTAATTCCGGAATAAAAGCCTTATTCCGGGCAACAAGCTCTGCAAAACGTTCACCATTTTCACTGTTGGTTTTGTAATAATTGATGCAGTGGCGGATAATATCAAACAGTTCAGGCTCGGAATATATTCCGGGCAGTTCTTCGGCCAGCCGGGGATGCCGGCCGAGTTTTCCCCCGACCAAAATACGGAATCCCATTTTTTGAGTATCAATAGTTTTTGTTGGGCAAACATCAATACATTGTCCGCATTGAATGCACATTTGAAAGTCAATGACCGGCTGATATACCGTATCATTATTTTTTGCTTCATCAATTGCTGCATCAACGGATATGGCGTTTTCTTTGCAGATTTTAACGCATTCCATGCACCCGATACAGTCATTGTCCGTGATGCACGGGGTCTTTGCACTAATGATCCCGATATCCTTGATCTGAGGCTGGGAACATGCATTGGGGCAGTCAGACACGGTGATCCTGAACTCATGATGAAATTTAAGGTCGCCTTTCACCTTTTTTCGCAAAAAACCCCGCAAATCTTCTTTTTTCAGCAAAGATTCGATTTTGCCTTGTATTTTTTTGCTGTTGTGAATTTGATTTGGGCATCCGTTGGCGCCAAAACAGGCGTCAAGCTGGTATCCCTTGATTTCAGCGTCCATTTTATTCAGAAACCGCTTTTGGGTGGCCTTCACATCAGCAAGAGACACAAAGATTTTTCCTGCGTCTCTTGCTTCTTTTTCAACGCGTGATTTTACTTTTTTTCGGACAAAAAAAGGGACCTTTTGAATTGCCTTTTCTGCGTCTTTTTCCCATTTCATTTCGAACCTTACAGTTTAAATAATTTGAACGTTTTGTGTTGTGCTTGGGCTTCCTGTTTCAGACAAGATATTCCCCCTGGCGCTGATGATGATTTCCGTGATCGGAATATCAGCATTTGCCGCTTCCAGACCTTTTTTAACAATTCCGGGGAGCCCGGAACAGCAGGGCACTTCCATTGTAACAATGGTCAGGCTTTTAATACCGGCTTTTGTAAAAATCTCTTTAAATTTTTCAATATATTCTTCTTTGTCGTCAAACTTCGGGCACCCCATCATAACAATTTTTCCGGGAAGCAGG
>JAJRPH010000284.1 GCA_024280875.1 Deltaproteobacteria bacterium
AATCAGCTGGATCTTAGCAACATTCATTTATTTATGACTGAGGAAGATCAGCCTACTTCGTAGTGACAAAAATGCAGTGCAACCCAAAGTTAAAATAGAATATGGATTTTATGACTGGGGAAGAAAACATGTCAGAACACAAAACAGGTGCCGTGATGGTTGTCGGAGGGGGCATTGCCGGTATGCAGTCAGCGTTGGATCTCGCGGATTCAGGTTATTACGTCTATCTGGTGGAGCGGTCCCCTTCAATCGGGGGGATGATGTCTCAGCTGGACAAGACGTTTCCGACAAATGATTGCGCCATGTGAATCATTTCGCCCAAATTGGTCGAGGTCGGCCGACATATCAATATTGAACTGCTCACCCTGTCTGAAGTCTCTCAATTGACCGGCGCGGAGGGCAATTTTAAGGTTAAGCTGAAACAGCATCCGCGCTATGTTGATATGGATAAATGTATTGCCTGTGGGCTGTGCGCGGAAAAATGTCCCCGCAAAATTTCAAATGAATATAATCAGGGATTAAACAAGCGAAAAGCAATATACATCCCCTATGCCCAGGCTGTCCCTTTAAAGTACGCCATTGATGCAGATCATTGTATGTATCTGACAAAATCAAAATGCAAGGCCTGCCAGAAGTTTTGTCCTGCCAAAGCAATTAATTATGAAGACCAGTTAACCCACAGAACTGTTGATGTGGGCGCCCTTGTCCTTTCAGCCGGAAGCTGCGCCTATGATCCGGCAGCATATGATGTGTATGGATTTCAAAAATCTCCGAACATTGTCACCAGCCTTGAATTTGAGCGGATTCTGTCCGCCTCGGGCCCTTATGGCGGGCATCTGGTCAGACCTTTGGATAATAAGGAACCCCAAAAAATTGCCTGGCTTCAATGTGTCGGGTCAAGAGATGCTCATCAGAACGGCCATGGATACTGTTCAAGCGTCTGCTGCACCTACGCCGTAAAGGAAGCAATATTAGCCAAAGAGCACAGCAAAGGAAAAGATCTGGATGCTGCAATTTTTTATATTGATATCCGCACCACTGGAAAAAATTTTGAACAGTATTACAATCACGCCAAAGATCAACTGGGAGTTAGATTTATCAAATCCCGGATTCCGGTAGTTGACCCTGTTAATGAAAACCAGATGCATATAATACGGTATGTGGATGAAAAAGGCTGTCGGGTTGAAGAAGAATTTGACATGGTGGTGCTTTCCGTCGGCTTGACAGTTGACAAATCGGTGGTTGAACTTGCCAGGCGATTAAATGTTGAACTTGATCAATACAACTTTGCACGAACAGCCAGCTTCAGACCGGTTGAGACATCACGGCCGGGAGTTTACGTGTGTGGGGCGTTTCAGGCACCAAAGGATATTCCTTCTTCGATTATTGATGCCAGTGCGGCGGCCGGGATGGCCGGAAGCCGATTGTATAGTGCCCGGTGGATGCTGACCCGCTCCAAAGAAATCCCAGAGGAAAACGACATCCGTGGCATCCCGCCCAATATCGGCGTGTTTATATGCTGTTGCGGAACAAATATTGCCGGATACGTTGATGTCCCGGCGCTGGTCGAGTATTCCGGAGAACTGCCCGGAGTCGTTTACGCGGAAGAAAACCTATTCAGCTGTTCACAGGACACCCAGCATAAGATGACTCAGATTATAAAGGAACATCAGCTCAACCGGGTTGTGGTTGCAGCCTGCACGCCGAAAACTCATGAATCGCTGTTTCAGGAAACATTAATCAATAGCGGTTTGAATAAATATCTTTTTGAAATGGCCAATATCCGCAATCAATGTTCCTGGGTACATAAGGAAGATAAAGAAAAAGCGACTGAAAAAGCCAAAGATCTGGTAAGAATGGCGGTTTCAAAGGTAATGATGCATGAACCGCTGACGGACCCTGAGTTAAATATAAAGGCGGCCGCACTCGTCATCGGCGGGGGGGTATCCGGAATGGTGGCGGCAAAAACGTTGGCGATTCAGAAATTTAAAACCTATTTAATCGAAAAGTCGGACACTCTCGGCGGGCAGGCACGTCTGCTGCAAAAAACATGGAAAAATGAATATGTTCAATCGTATTTGGCTGGTCTGATTGATGATATGCATTCTGATGAAAACATCGACGTGGTATTAAATGCTTCAATTAAACATGTGGAAGGATTTATCGGCAGTTTTAAAACAACCATCGAGTCGAATAAAAAAGAGCAAATTTTTGAACACGGGGTGACGATTATTGCCTCAGGCGCATCTGAGTTCAAGCCGGAAGGATATCGATACGGAGAAGATCCCCGGGTGGTCACCAATATGGAACTTGAACACCGGCTTGCAGATGAATCACAGTTTAAAAGTAAGGAAAATATTGTATTTGTCCAGTGTGTCGGTTCCCGAATTCCTGAGCGGCCTTATTGTTCCAAGGTCTGTTGTACCCAGTCAATTAAAAATGCGCTGAGTCTCAAAGAAATAAATGATAACTGTGAAGTCTATATTCTGTATCGGGATATGCGCCCGTATGGATTGCGTGAGGATTTGTACCGTAGCGCCAGAGAAAAGGGGGTTCATTTTATTCGTTATGATTTTGACAAAGATTTTGAAGTACGGGAAAAAAATAATGATCTGAATATCGGTTTTGTTGATTGTGTATTTCGCCGTAAAATGGAAATCAATGCGGATCTGCTGGTGCTGGCTTCCGCAATCATCGCTGAAAATCATAATCCGCTGGCACAGTTATATAAAGTCCCGGTGAGCGCGAGTGGATTTTTTGAAGAAGCTCATGTCAAGTTAAGGCCCAGTGACTTTGCTACTGAAGGGATTTTTGTTTGCGGCCTGGCCCATGCCCCGAAACCGATTGATGAATCAATTGCACAGGCCCAGGCTGTCGCATCCCGGGCAGTGACGGTACTGTCTTCAAAAAACGTATCGGTCAGCGGCATGACCGCATATGTTGATGATCGCATCTGCAGTGCGTGCGGCGTATGCATTGCCATCTGCCCCTATGGTGCACCGAAATTAAATGATAAGACCGGCAAATCAAAGATTTTAGAAACTTTATGCAAGGGGTGCGGTCTCTGTTGCGCTTCCTGCCGGTCCGGTGCTATTTTTTTAAAAGGGTTTGAAACTTCACAGATTCTGAATGTGATTGAATCGTGCCTGGAAAATTGAGTAATAATTGCGTTGAGCGATTTTCAAGTTTGCCGCAGATACAAGGAAAATGCTGTTTCGCTATAGTCTGTTATGCGGGACGGCATTTGACGCCGTAGATGCGGTGAAATTGGAAATCTCGGAGGGTTTATGAAGACATTTGAACACCTGATCGAAGAGGTCCAAAAGCCGGGATTGTGCCATCGGTGCGGCGGCTGTGTAACGTTTTGCAGTGCCGTGAACTACGGCGCCCTGGAACTCGATGACAATGGTATGCCAAGGTATAAAGATGTTAATAAGTGCATTGAATGCGGCATCTGCCATGCCATCTGTCCTGAAATTGATGAGCTGACTGATGAAACAAGACAAAACGTTGACTGGAGACCGCCCATCGGGAGGATTCTGGAACTGACAATTGCCCGGGCAACTGATCAGCAGGTACATCGACAAGCCACCGATGGCGGCGTGGTCACCGGGCTGATTTTAAAATTATTTGATGAAGGATTAATCGATGGCGCGATTGTCACCCGGCCGGTGGGACCTTTCCGGCGGGAACCTCACCTGGCGTTGACCCGGGAAGAAATAATCAATGCTGCCGGATTTTTTTTCGACACATCCCATGGCATGAAAAATTACAGCGACAAATATTTGACTTATTCCACGATAGAAGCTTTTGGTGCGGTGATCAAAAAAGGCGTGAAACGACTGGCCTTTGTGGGAACCCCATGTCAAGTCGAAACGGTCAGGCGAATGCAGACGCTTTGTCTGGTGCCGTCTGAAACCATTAAATACTGTTTCGGGCTTTTCTGCTCGGGAAATTTCGTGTTTGCTGAAAAACAGCGGAAACAGCTTTCAATAATCGGCGGATTTGACTGGACTGATGTGAAGAAAATCAATCTAAAGGAAGATTTACTCATCCATTTGCAGGATGGAAAAAATATCCGGATTGTTTTAGATGAGCTGGAATTCATGAAACGGTTTGCATGCTATTTTTGCAAGGATTACGCAGCTGAGTTGGCGGATATTTCCTTCGGGGGCGTGGGGGCTAAAGACGGCTGGACAACTGTGGTCGCCCGCACGTCAATCGGAAAATCAATTCTGACGGACGCAAAAAAGGCGGTTTTAGAAGAGTGCAATTATGAGAATGCGGTATCTGCGGAAAAAAACGCGTTGAAAATCGTCACCAAATTATCTGCCCGTAAAAAAAAGGCTGCCTTAACCAATCGGAAATCATTAGAGGCACATGCGAAGGGCTCACTCAAAAATAACTCCACATTTTAATGCGCCGATATATCCCGTCTGGCTGTGTTGCTCGTCGGTTAAATAGCCCACTATTCGTCCTCCTCGCGCCTTGCCACCCAGGTGCCTCGACTCTAAGAAAATGTAAATTAATTTTTTCGTGAACCCTAAGACAAAAGAATGAGTTTATTTTCCCTGCCAAGTTTTTCCTAAAATAATATGAAAACTTGACCACGATTCGGTACTTGCCCTGGGATATATAATACCGCTTTGCTCTCGCCATTGCTATAATGCTGTTTCTGCCCCAAAAAAGTTCAAAATTGCACCATTTTTGTAGGCAAATTGAAGTTTATCTATTATATTTTTATATGGTTAGCTTGGCCCGACCCTATCCGCCGACCCTATCCGCCCTATCCGCTACACTTATTTCTCTTAATAACCCACGGATAGAGCAGCCGGAAAATTTCTCGCTATTCCTTTAAAAAGTAAAAATCTTATCAGCTTCCATGGCAATACTGACTTCATCTCCTTTTTTCACACCCACATTTGCAAGCCGCATCGCATTGAAGATGGTCTCACCATCATTTGTGGAAAGAATAAACAATGCTTTCATTTATATCCCCTATACAATCTATTATCTATTCATTGTGGCCTGCTCACCAAATTAATTTAAAACCCAAAGGCGGCCTGCACGGTAACAATATCAACCGACTTATTATCATCATCCACTACGGACCATTCCGCCGTCAGCTTATTGGCAATGCCTTTGATGTAATAATTGCATCCAAAGCCATAGATAGTCGTATCTTCAGTTTGGTCCGCATCCGGCATCACTATCTCAATATGCCCAAACGGCTGAATTTTATTTAGGAAAAGGACACCCGCTTTGGCCGTTACAATATCACCATCCCCACCTGACGTCAGATCCGTCCAGGTGACTCCGTTGACGGAGTTCTTAATCGTAATATAGGCGGCTTCCGCCGTCACAGCGACATCTCCCATCGGTAGATCAAGGTGCACATCGCCGGTGTATGCTTCATAATTATGTTTAACACCGCCGGTAACAAGATCCTGCTGGAAATCAAAACCACCGCCAATAGCTAAAATTTTCTTTTTCCCCAGATAAGTTCCTTTATTAAACCATGAGGTTTCAGGATCAAACAGGTTCAAACTCAACCGGCCGGCAAACCGCAATTCATCATCCGGGTTGACTGTCCTGGTTTCCGCCCCTTCGCCAATCATCAACCGATACTGGAGCTTATCTTCCAGAACATTACCCCATAAGGTTATACTGTCATCCCGCCCCACTTTGCTCGGATAAAAAATACCACTTCGAAGTCCGCCCTGTCCCCAATCAAGTTCAGTGGTCAGCAATGTCTTGGTAGAGGTAGTGCCGTAATTGCGTGTAAAAGGGATATACATGCGCCCGACCTGAACCATCAAATCGTTGCCAAGGATTTTGTAGGTAACCCAGGCGCCCCTTAAGGCAAGTCCGCTTCCAAGCCCCACTCCCGGATTATCCAACCCTTCCTGGCCGATACGGTCACCGGCATAATGTACAAAAAAGCTTAAATCTGATGTGACGGTACC
>JAJRPH010000285.1 GCA_024280875.1 Deltaproteobacteria bacterium
CTCAAGACCCCGGATCTTAAAAAAATTAAACGAGCCAAACACAGGCAACCCGATCCTTGGATAACTTGACGGGGGCACCAGCCGGTTGAATCCGTCCAAATAGAAAGACTGCTTCGGTTGGACCGGCACCTGAGCTAATTTCCCTTTTTCGTCCACCTGAACGTTCCTTTTACCCGTCATTTCACAAGGATAAAGCCTTAGGTAGGTCTGGGAATTAATAAACGCCCCGACATCGGCAATGTTTGAAATCATGCCCTTGATAGTTACCCTGCTTTCCGGTTCCTGGGCAAAAACAGAAAGTGTTTGGATAAACAGCATCTGACAAATTATTAACATCGACAAAAGAAGCTTTGTTTCTACTGACTTTTTCTTCATTTATTACCTTTCAGTGTTATTTTATTCTTTACAGATTGATGAATGTGAAAAAAAAGTAAATTTTACCATAGCTAACCCAGAGATAAGCAATTTAAAATAAAGCCTTTTTTCTGTGCCCCTGTGGTCGAATTCCGGCGGGAATTCCGGGTAGAGTAGAGCTCTGAATCAGCCTGACCTTTGGATCTTTTATTGACGCCTCGCCGCACGCGGCTACTACGTGTTCCAAAGACCAGACTTTCATCAATGCTCCCTCATCAAACCGTGCATACGGTTTTCCCGTACACGGCTTTCCGATGTTCTTCACTGTAAGGCATGCGCCTGTTTCCATTTCGCTTTGGTTGGAACTTTATACAGGCCAAGTTTCCGATAGAGATAGTCCGTTGAAAATCGATTGTATCCTCTGGTTCGGGTACGAACTTTATACCTCCTACGCAAGTGTTTACGTACACGTTCCTCCACAAACCACTTGACCCGGCCCAGTACTTTCGTGCTGTGTCCATAATGAAAATAAGCAGACCAGCCACACACGACACCATTGACATCACTGATTACATATGGAAGCGGGACCGGCGTCCTTCGACGGTCTGTCAACTCCTTCACTCTGGCTTTAACACGCTTAACAGAACGTTTGGATGGCTCTACATGCGGATACAACTTACCGCTTCGGGAACTTCTACGAATTTGAAAACAAAAGCCAAGGAAATCAAAACTTTCTTTGTAAGCATTAATAACCGAGGTCTTTGGTCGCTGTTCTCAAACAGTTTGCCCCCGTGTCCCACACAAACCTCCAATTCATGGCCGCATCGCAATGGGCAAAACTCTCCGGCGAAAAATTTCCATTCTTTTCTTTTATAGAATCGTGCCAAATTAATACTTTAGAATAAAAGATAAAATGTGTTAAATTAAGCCTGTTTTGGGTTTAATTTTTATTTTTTTTAAAAATCAAAAATAAAGGCAATAAAATTGGAAAAAGAAGTGCTGATCAAAGAGATTTCGGGAAACGTGGGAACGCTTAAATTTAACCGGCCGGAAAGAGGTAATTCGTTGACTCCATCGCTTTTGGCGGAACTGCATTTTACGTTGCAGAAATGGGCGGAAAAAGATTCGGTTCGTGTTGTCGTTATTACGGGTAACTCTGAAAAAGCGTTTTCTGCCGGATATGATATTCCAGCCATTCCAACAGAAATTTCACCTGATGCAGTAGAATTTTTGAAGGAGGATAATCCCCTTGAACGTGCCCTTGACAGTGTTAAAAATTTTCCCTTTCCGGTGATCGCGATGATCAATGGTTACTGTTTCGGCGCTGGCCTGAATCTTGCCATGTGCTGTGATATTCGTATCGGCGCTGATCACATCAAAGTGGGTATGCCGCTGGCAAAATTGGGCCTTGTTTATCATCCTGAGGGGTTAAGCCAGTTTATTGAAGTGATCGGAATGGCAAGAACTCGTGAAATCTTTTTTACCGGCCGCACTTATCTGGGAAAAGAAGTAAAAGATATGGGGCTCGTGGATCATCTGGTTCCCGCAAAAAAACTTTCAGAAATTGTTTACGCCTTGGCAAATGAAATATCAAAAAACGCGCCGCTTGCGTTAAAGGGTACAAAAACGATTCTGAATATGATTGGAAAATATTCTTTGATCGGTTCTGAATACTTTAATGAAGCACAGGCTCTTGTTGTTGAAGCATTTAACAGTAATGACTTAAAGGAAGGCCAAACTGCATTTATCGAAAAACGTAATCCGGTGTTTACCGGGAAATAGAAAACCTTAACAACGTACTTTCTGCTTGATCCGCCATCCGGTCAAACAGTTCCTTAAGGGTCGGGATGTCATGGACCAGGCCGACACCCTGGCCGCAGGAGAGAATCCCTTTGCCCACAATGCCTTCGTCATACATCAATTGGGCGTTTTCTCCTTTAATGACATCGTAAATTTCCAGAAACTCCGCTTTTTTATTTTCCAGTTCAACGCATTTATTAGCCGCTTCATTATTCAATACCCGGTGGGTGGCATTTAGGGATCTCATAATGAGCATGGTATCAAGCTCGGATGCATTGAGCAGGGCGGTTTTAATATTGTCATGAATGGGCGATTCTTTGGTTACCAGCAGACAGGTCCCCATAATAATCGCTTCCGCGCCCAACGATAAGACCGCTGCCAGGCCCCGGCCGTCAGATATGCCGCCGCCGCCGATCACCGGTACCTTGACTGCGTCGACAACAACCGGCACCAGGACCATGGTGCCGATATCGAGTCTGCCGGTGGCGCCGCCATTTTCATAGCCCACTACCGTTACAACATCTGCGCCCATACCTTCTACTTTTTGGGCATACCTTACCCCCACACATTTATGGATCCATGTCATCCCCAGATCCTTGAATCGGGCGACAAGTTCTTCCGGTGCATGATGGCCGGATGTCTCCACGATTTTAAGGCCGTTGTCCGCCATCACATCAATATAATCGTTATTGTCAATTTGTGTCATGGCGGGGAACAGATTAATATTGACACCATAAGGCTTGGTGGTGAGTGTTTTCATGGACTCAATAGCTTGGGCAAAAGATTCTTTGGATTTGTAATTGGCCGAAGCCATGATGCCAAGTCC
>JAJRPH010000286.1 GCA_024280875.1 Deltaproteobacteria bacterium
ATCAGGGCTTCTACTGTCGGATATATCGCCTGGCAGCGTTTTAAATCAAATGATACTGATGATGCAGGCCTTATTGAACCATTTTATATCCGAAAATCCGATGCGGAAAAAAATTTAAATAAGTAGCTTTCCTGTAGGATATAATATCTTGTCATTGTTCTTTTTATTGACACAATGAACATATTCATTTATTCTGCTAAAATTATCTAAACTAAACAATGATACAAAAAAGAGGGCAAATTGACTGGCAATTCAATAAATAAGTTTTTTCGGGCAGACCCCCAAAATCAGACGGCGTTCCCCATTGCAAAGGCCGGCTGGCCGATAATATTTGCATCGGCGTTTGTGACGTTTGTGCTGGCTATGACAGGCCCGGTTTATCCGGCATTAATCGGCATCTTGATCACGTTGTTTATCTGCAACTTTTTTCGTGACCCGGACCGGCTGACACCGGATAAAAAAGACGCAGTGATTTGCCCGGCGGATGGCCGTATTGTTTTTACCGGAGTGGTGAATGAAAATCCATTTATTGACGGGCCGTGTTTAAAAATCGGTATATTTATGAATATTTTTAATGTTCATGTTAATAGAATACCGTTTTCAGGTAAAATAAAAAAAATACAATATTATCCTGGAAAATTTTATTCTGCGGATAAAGAGAAGGCCTCCACTGATAATGAACACAACGCCTTGATTCTGGAAACCGATAAACAACAGACCATAGGCTTCGTTCAGATCGCCGGTTTGATCGCAAGACGAATTATCTGTTATGTTCATGAAGAGCAGGATGTCGTTTGCGGGCAGCGGTTCGGATTGATTTGTTTCGGGTCCCGCGTTGATGTATATTTACCGGAAGATGCTGTTCTTTCGGTCGACAAGGGCGATAAAGTAAAAGCAGGCACTTCAATTTTAGGATATTTAAAATGAAATTTAAATCCATTGAAAAGGAAAAAATAAAGAAAAGCATCTATCTATTGCCTAATTTTTTCACTTTAATGAATTTATTTTTTGGTTTTTATTCCGTGATCTGTTCGATTGAAGGTAACTTCAATTTTGCGGCCATCGCGATTCTTATTGCAGCTTTTTTCGATCTCTTCGATGGTAAAATAGCCAGAATCACCCATACTTCAAGCCACTTTGGAGCCGAATTTGATTCTTTAGCGGACTTGATTTCATTCGGCATGGCGCCTGGTTTAATGATGTATCTATGGATATTGCAACCTTTAGGAAGGTTGGGCTGGCTGGCGGCTTTCCTTTTCATGGCCTGCGGCGCACTTCGGCTGGCACGTTTCAATACCAATCTGGACCAGCCGGGTGACGGATATTTTACCGGACTTCCGATTCCGGCTGCTGCAGGAATGATTGCGGTGACTGTACTTTTTGTATTAGATCTCGGACTGAATCCGGAAATTAATCGGTACCCGATATTATTTTTAACGTATATGCTTTCGTTTTTAATGGTCAGTACCGTTCAGTATTACAGCGTTAAAAAAGTTGATTTATTTAAATCAATGAATTTTAATCTACTGGTTACAATGATGCTTATATTAATTTTAATTGTGTCAAAACCCTCTATTACCTTATATATAATCGCTTTGGGATATATCGCTTCCGGTCCTGTCAAATATCTTTTGTGGCATTCTCGAAAAACCGATCTGAAAGAAGACTTGATATCTGCCGATAAAATCAAAGATTAGAAACAGCTTTTTAAACTCAAATTAATAAATTTGCTGTCATAGAGAATTCTATGTGCAGCGGAAATTTTTTTTATAAGGAGTGTTGTGAAAATGACGAAAAAATATGATATTGCTGTCCTCCCTGGAGATGGTACCGGCCCTGAAGTTGTTGATGAAGGTTTAAAAGTTCTTGAAGCTGCTGCTGCAAAATATGATTTTGAGTTGAATCTAACAACATTCAATATCGGCGGTGATCATTATATCCGGACTGGCGAAATATTACCTGAGAACATTGTTGATGAACTTTCAAAAAAGGATGCAATATTTTTAGGAGCGATCGGCCACCCGGATGTGAAGCCCGGGATACTTGAAAAAGGGATATTGCTTTCCTTGAGATTTTCACTGGATCAATACATTAATTTAAGACCGGTCAAACTTTATGAAGGCGTCGCAACACCATTAAAGGATAAAACTCCTGAAGACATCGATTTCGTGGTTGTTAGAGAAAACAGTGAAGGCCTTTACGCCGGTGCCGGCGGATGCCTGAAAAAAGGAACCCCTGATGAAGTCGCGATCCAGGAGTCCATTAACACAAGAAAAGGTGTTGAACGTTGTATTCGTTATGCCTTTGAATACTGCAGAAAGCGTAATAAAGCCAAAAAATTAACTTTATGCGGAAAAACCAATGTGCTTACGTTTGCATTTAATCTCTGGGAAAGAACATTTAACGAAGTGGCCAGGGAATATCCTGATATCGAAACTGACTATGCCCATGTGGACGCCATTTGTATGTGGATGGTTAAAAATCCGGAATGGTTTGATGTGATTGTTACGGACAACATGTTTGGTGATATTATCACAGACCTCGGCGCTATGATCCAGGGCGGAATGGGAATTGCTGCCGGCGGTAACATTAATCCGGAAGGGGTGTCCATGTTTGAGCCCATCGGCGGATCAGCACCCAAATATACGGGCCTTCGGGTCATTAACCCCATTGCTGCAATTTCATCCGTGCAATTATTGCTCGAAACAATCGGCGAATTTGAAGCCGCCGTTAGTGTTGAATCTGCTGTAAAAAAGGCATTGCGCGATGATTTAAAGGATGTCGCCGCTGGAAAAATGGGTTATACAACCAGTGAAGTAGGGGATATCATCGTTAATTACGTTAAAGATGGAACAGGAGAATAATCTTGAAACAAGTCCCCATCACCAGGCAGGGTTATGATCGGCTTAAAAAAGAGCTGGCGAATTTGAAAGCGGTCGAAAGACCCAGCAACATTAAAGCGATTGAAGAAGCCAGGGCTCACGGTGATCTCTCTGAAAACGCGGAATTTGATGCGGCAAAGGACCGCCAGGCGTTTATTGAAGGCCGTATCATGGATCTGCAATATAAACTGGGTAATGCGGACGTGATTGATCCGGATATCCTAAGCAAGGATTTTGCAAGATTCGGATGCACTGTTTTGCTCGAAAATGTTGATACTGGAGATGAAGTAAAATATCAGCTTGTCGGACCGGATGAGTCTGATATTAAAAAAGGAAGAATTTCAGTGGCATCACCGCTGGGCCAGGCCATCATTGGAAAACAAATCGGTGATGAAATATCCATAATGGCACCTGGCGGAAAACGAAATTATGAATTAATCGAGATCCTTTAAAATAAGTCGGATCGACTGTTTTTGATAACAGGAATCAGAATTTGGGAGATAAAAAATGGCCAGAGTTACTGTTGAAGATTGTTTAAAACGAGTACCCTCTCGGTTTATGCTAGTGCATGTGGCAACAAAGCGCGTCCGGCAGCTTTTGGACGGAAGCCCGCGTCTTGTTAAATCCAATAATGAAAACGTTGTTACCGCATTGCGTGAAATATCCGCCGGAAAGGTGTTTGTTAAGGGAGACCCGGAGAAAACTGAATAATATTGATTTAAAATATTATATAAATGTCGCAATATCTGTTTAAATCAATGAATCGGGATGTGGGAAAAGCGATTCATCACTATGATATGATATCGCATGGCGACAGGATTCTTGTCGGGGTGTCCGGCGGTAAAGACAGCCTGACATTGTTATGGATCTTAAATGAACGTCTTTCTCGAATCCCCATACGATATGAACTGTTTCCTGTTTATATTGACCCCGGGTTTCCGGATGGATTTGCTGATGAGCTAAGTGAATTTGTCAAGCGCATGGGCTTTGACTTGTGGGTTGAGAAAACGGATTACGGAATTTCAGCGCACAGTCCCACGAACCTTGAAAATCCCTGTTTTTTATGCGCACGTCTGCGTAGAAAAAGACTATTTGAAATCGCCGATGAACTTGGTTGTAAAAAGATCGCCTTCGGTCATCACAAGGATGATATTATTGAAACCTTTTTTTTAAATATTTGCTACGCCGGAAATATATCCACCATGCGGCCTGTGCAATCGTTTTTTAAAGGTAAAATTTCTATTATTCGCCCGTTGGCCTATGTTGAAGAAGATAAAATCAAGCGGTTTTCCGATAATAAACAATTCCCTGAATTTATTACCCCCTGTCCGTATTCGGGTATTTCAAAACGAAAAGAGATAAAAGAATTGTTGAATCAGTTGTATAGGTCGAATAAAAAAATAAGGGGAAATATATTCAGATCAATGAAAAACGTTAATCCTGATTATCTATTATAAATTGAAATTATTATATAACTGCTTGAATGAGGTGAGTCGGTCCGTTGAAACAGAATATTATGAATACTATGAAAGATATACAAAACGAACGTGATTATCGAAATATTGCCATTAACAAAGTCGGTATTAAAGATCTAAGATATCCGGTGACGGTTTTGGACCGAAACCGGGGCAAACAGCATACCGTTGCATCCATTAATATGTATGTGGATCTTCCCCATGAATACAAGGGGACGCATATGAGCCGATTTGTTGAAATGCTTCATCTGTTGCGGCCCAATATTGCCTTAAAGACATTTGCGGAAATTTTAGGCCAGATGAAAGAACACTTAAATGCTGCATCCGCACATATTGAAGTGACTTTTCCGTATTTTATTGAAAAAAAAGCCCCGGTAACCCGTTCCCCGGGCCTCATGGATTATACTTGTCGTTTGAACGGGTCTATTGATTCGGACAGCCGTGTGGATCTGGTTTCTGAAGTCATAGTACCGATTTCATCAGTTTGTCCCTGTTCAAAGGAAATCAGCACGGATGGCGCCCATAATCAACGGGGTATGGTGAATTTAAGAACCCGGTTTAAAAAATTTATCTGGATTGAAGATATGATCGAGATGGTCGAAAAAGCCGCTTCATGTGAAGTCTACTCGGTCTTAAAGCGCTCTGATGAAAAATATATTACTGAAAAAGGCTATTGCAATCCCAAATTTGTTGAAGACATTGTGCGGGATATTGCCCTGGAACTGAAGGCAGATCCAAATATCACATGGTTTTCAGTGGCTGTTGAAAATTTTGAATCCATTCACAACCACAATGCATATGCCTTTATTACCAGTGGGCCGCAGCCGAAGATATAATCTCACCAGCTTGTTAATGAATAAGTTTTTTCAACTCTTTCATTACCGGATCGGTGGCTTTTCCCGGCGTATTGATGAAAACAACAAAAGTGTACAACTCTCCTTTTTGAGATACGATATATCCTGCCCGTGTGTTGACGCCGTTTAATGTGCCGGTTTTATAATACTCATTGTCTTTGAACTTCATCAGGCAATGGTATTGTTTGAATTCAGACAGGATTTCAAGAAATATGTTCGCCGTCATTCGGTTGTTTCTGGAGACTCCGGAGCCTTCAACAAAAGCCAGATTCTTTAAATCAAATCGTTCGGCCAGATATCTTTTCGCAGCTTTGACGCCTTTTCCCATGGCAGCCGG
>JAJRPH010000287.1 GCA_024280875.1 Deltaproteobacteria bacterium
CTGCCCCTCGGATTTTCCGAAATGTGTCTGCGATAATAAACAAATCGTCAGGATTTTGACCCGTAAAGTGGTTCGTCCGACAGAAGAAGAGGTTAATATTAATCCAATGGCAAGAAGTGCATGTTTGAGAGCCGCTGAAAAAGTGGGATAGCCGGTGGGGCGGTCCATAGTGTTTATTTTAAAAATTATCAGGATAGATTTTGGCAATGGGATTCAACAGGAAATCAAAACCCAATCCATTGACGCCGCGGGTGATTGTGGTGAGCTTTGCTTTTTTATCGATTTTCATCGTGGAATTTTTTTTGAAAACATGGTGCGGCGTGCAGTGCATTCAAACCGGTTATGAAATCTCGGCCGCAATGAACAAACAGCAAAATCTGATAAATATGCAGAAGAATTTAAAGATTGAATTGGTTCATCTCCGCTCGCCACAGGTCCTGATGAAAATAGCCAAAGAAAAATTTGAACTGACAATCCCGAAACCCGACCAGGTAATCATTATCCCATGAACTCGACAAAAGTTGAACAGCAAAGAAATAAATTAAGAAATCGGAGAATCATCGTTATCGGCGGATTCCTGACTTTTTTGTATGTGGTGGTGGGGATTCGAGTTTTTTATTTGCAGGTCATAGAAGGCGACATTCTTTCCAAACGAGCCTCCAAGCAATATCAAAAATCAATGAAGTGCCAGGGGAAACGCGGTGCCATATTTGATGTTAATTACCGTGAACTGGCGATCAGCACCGGAGTCGTCGAAATCGGTGTGCATCCCAAGGATGTAAAAAATAAAGATGAAAAATCAACGCCGGCCAAACGGGAGTTGGCCAGGGAAGTGGCTAAAGTGCTGAACCTGGATGAAAATGTGCTGTATAAAAAGTTTTCTGCTGACAAAAATTTTGTATGGCTGGATCGTAAAGTGACTCCGATGCGGGCGGCGACGCTCAGATCCCTGAGGCTGACAGGATTTGAATATGATTCTTCGTATTTGAGGGCTTATCCTTATAAATCATTGGCGGCACAGTTAATCGGATTTGTGGGGGTTGACGGATACGGCCTTGACGGACTGGAGCAGTACTTTGATGATGAATTGCAGGGAAATATCCGTCAATGGACGATTATCAAGGACCGGATGGGGCGGATTTTTGACCGCCAGGAGGTTCGTTCGCAGGGGCAGCACGAAGGTAATAATTTAATATTAACCATTGATAGTACCATCCAGTATATCGCGGAAGTCGCTTTGCAGAAATCAGTGGAAGAAAATAATGCCAAATCCGGTCTTGCCATAGTGATGGCGCCGGAGACCGGTGCGGTGAAAGCCATTGCACATTATCCGACATATAATCCGAATTCATTTAATTCGTTTCCCAGGGAATCCTGGCGCAACCGATCGGTGACAGATACTTTTGAACCGGGATCAGTTTTGAAAGTTTTTCTGATTGCCGCCGCCCTGGAGTCCGGTCTTTGTGATCCGGAAATGATCATTAACTGTGAAAACGGAGCGTATAAAATTGGTAGGAATACTATTCATGACACGCATGAGTACGATTTCTTGACAGTTCACGATGTGATGAAGTTTTCCAGTAATATCGGTGCGGTAAAAATAGCCGAGATTATCGGTCCACAAGTGCTTTATGAGGCGCTTCGGAATTTCGGATTCGGTGAAAAAACAGGTATTAACTGCCCGGGTGAAGTAACCGGTCTTTTAAGACATTATCAGGGTTGGAAGAAAATTGATAATGCCACCATTGCTTTTGGGCAGGGAGTTACCGTTACGCCCATTCAGCTTATAACGGCAATCTCCGCAATCGCTAATCACGGGGTATTGATGACGCCTTATGTTGTGCAGGCGATTACCGATGAAAACGGTAATATTATAAAAAGTTTTAATCCGGGTGAGAAACGAAAAGTAATTATGCCCGAGACCGCCAGGATTTTGATGAAAATGATGAATGCCGTCACAGAAGCGGATGGGACCGGCAGACAGGCGGTTCCGGTCGGTTATTCGGTATGCGGTAAAACCGGGACCGCCCAGAAGATCAATGCGAAGGGAACGTATCGGAATTGCGAGTATAATGGTGTGTTTGTCGGTTTTTCGCCGGCGCAGTCCCCGGAATTAGCGGTATTGGTAGTTATCGATGAGCCCCAGAAACATCACTACGGTGGGGTCGTGGCAGCTCCCGTATTCAGGGAGATCGTTCATGAGGCATTTAATTATTTGAATATTCCCCCGAGCATCCCCAAAGAACAGCTCAACGTTTCCAATGGTATCGGAGAAGCAGGCGCATGAAGCTTTCACGGTTAATAGATTCGCTGGAAAATGTCCGAATTAACGGTCTTTTTGCGGATCAGTGGAATGCATCATCGAGTCCTGAAATTACATCAATACATTATCGGTCAAACGAAGTGCGTCCGGGCGGGATGTTTTTTGCGATTAAAGGTCAGCAGACGGATGGGCACCAGTATATCCGGGATGCGGTATCAAAAGGGGCCGTGGTTGTCGTGGCGGATGCTGCTCAACAAAACGATGCCGGACAACTGCTTGATGACGCGGATGCAGTGGTAGTCTCCGTTGCTGATACACGAAAGGCCCTGGCAGCCGTATCGTGTATCAGCAACGGAGACTACCACCGCATCCCGGATATACTGGTGCCCATCCGTCTGCTGACCTTTAATCGCAAAAAACATC
>JAJRPH010000288.1 GCA_024280875.1 Deltaproteobacteria bacterium
CCCGACTCGGTGTACAAAAATCTTCAGCCCGGCTGGTGGCAGTTTAAACATGATTGATTTGTCTGTGTTTTTAATATTCAAAAAATATTTTTTGAAGAAGCGAAATGTAAGTTAGCGTTATGTTTTTGGCGCTAAAAAGAGCACTTTAAGAAATTCTGACGGGGGTCGAGGACCTTTATTCTTCGAATGGGGGTTGTTGACAAAGGATACAAACTCTACTCCTGTTCAACAATACTTGCCAAGTACTCCCCACCAAAACCCATATTCCAATGCACCATACAATAGCAATTCAGCACTCAAAGAAAAATTAGACAACCACAAGATAGCGTTTCCAGCTCATCCCAATTCCCTTTAAATCCCCCCAAAAAAATATATTAAAAATGTCCTCAACAGTAGCAAGGGGGGATTTTATTTTTCCTAAACCAAACACTCGTTACGCAACAAGTGTTCGGATTTTCCCAATCGCTTTCGGTCAAAACAACTCATATTGAGGATCAGAATTTATAGTGATGTAAGCCGGATAAACATAACAAATAAATCATCCCCCCAACGCCTTCATCATCATGGGCAGAGCCACAAAGGTGCCGATACCACTGCCAAGATTGGTGAATACCACCACCAGCAGAATCCGGGTGACCTTGTTGCGCCAGAAGCCCCGGGCGGACATAATGTCCTCGGGAAGTGATTCAAGATCTCTTACTTTCGGTTTTCGGGTGATCGACTCCACGAGTCCTGAAACCCACCCGGCGGCAATCATCGGATTCAGCGAAGTCAGGGGGGCGGCAAAAATGGCGGAAAGTATGGTCAGGGGATGACCGAAGGCGATAATGGCCCCAATGCCGGCGAATATCCCGTTCACCGCAACCCACCAGACAATCATGTCTTTACCCACGTCTGCTCCGCCCTGGAAAAAGCCGAAGAGGATCAGGCAAATAATGGCGGCGGGAATCAGCCACTTCAATATTCCGGCAAATCTGCCTTTGGGGGGAAGTGTTTCAAGCACCTTGATATTGATATCGTCTTTGATATATCTCCGGATACCGGGCACATGCCCTGCCCCGACAACAGCCACAATTTTTTTGCCAGGCGCGGTTTTTATCTTCTGGGCCAGATAACGGTCCCGTTCGTCGATGAGTATTTCCCGTAGCACCGGGTGCGATTTTTCAACTTCAGACAAAATGGATTCCAGCATATCCGCCTGCTTCATCTCCTCAATGTCTTTTTCGTCGATTTCGTCCACCCCGCCCATGGAAAGAACAAGCTGAAACAGTAATTTCATTTTGCTCAAAAAACCGGTACTTCGCCATGTCCGGGAAAGCGTTATGGTAATGTCACGGTCCGCCAGGCAGATTTCCGCCCCGGTAGATTCCGCAGTATCAATGGCCCGGATCATTTCCTCGCCAGGCTTTACCCCCAGCTTGTCCCCGATCCGTTTTTGAAATGAGGCCAGCATCAGATTCGACAGCAGGAGAAACGACTTTTTCTCCCTGATCACTTTTATGATATCCATTTCCAGCCACTGGTCTTTCTTTTTAATTGCCTGGAATCTCGACGGGCAAAGCTCCACACACACTGTATCCGGCTCTTCCGCCTTGATAACCGCCTCCACCAGCTCAACGCTCTCTTTTGACACATGCGCCGTCCCGACCAGTGTAATTTCCTTGTCATCAATATAAATTTTTTCTCCCGTTTCACTTGCAGCAACGGTGTTCATAAATTAATCCTTTCGTAATGGCTTCACAAAACAAACAAAATAATACCGGATTAATAAGTCATGGGGCAGACCAAAACAAGTATAAATTTATTAAAGTATGAAACATTCTCACAAAAATCCGTTTGCGACTTGACCCGATGGCGGGGAACACTTACAATTATTAAAAAAAACTTTCTAATCCTTTAATTTTGGGATTTCAATATGCCGATTTATGACTCAATATATGCATGGGACGGTTGGGGCGGCAAGCTTCAGCTCGCCAGCGGAAAATGCAGGCTTCGTATCTATGATCGGTCAAAAGATAAAAACAAAGATACAGACATCGCCTTTTTAAGACCTTTTGTGGTGATTGTTTCTGATGTGCCGGACAGCAAAATGACTATTCGAAGCTGTGCCGGGCATATTGCAACAAAAGTGACCCGGGATTTTAACATCGATCCCCACCGCATGTTCTGGGTAGAATATTATCCGCTAATTACGTATGGAGCCAATTTTGAGAATACCATCCCGGAACAGTATGTAGCCGTAGATTTTGAATGGTATAAAGAAAAAGCGATCAGCCCCAAATGGCGACAACTGAAGCCGCCGCTGCTGGATATCGTAAAAGCCTTAACTGAAAAATACACAGGATAATCAAATGGATGGTGTATATAATATTGACAACCAGGTGGCAAAGATCGCCAAGGAACATCAAATCATCACGGAATATGTCGTAAAATTCAACAAGAGCTTAAAAAGAATGTATCAGTACCCTTTCGACCAGAACACTTCAACGCTGTAACCATCGGATTCGGATTTGGGCTGATACAAATTAAAAATGCCGGAGGACACCGCATCCGACCGGTCAAACCGGAGTGAATCATAGGAAGCCTTAACCCCCCATTGTTTCCAGCGAAGCCCCACATTAGCGAATCCGGATACATCCTGCTCCGGCTCAAGTCCTGCGCCGGGACTGCCGGATACATAAAAATTCACCTCATTTCTGGCATAGATGGGCAGCTTTACCCCCGCTTCCGCAAAAACCGCAATTTCTTCTGAAACCGGGTATTCAGCGCCAAGCCCCAGTCGGCCATATACGCATCCCCACCACTCCCGGGATCCTCTCACCGAGACGCCGTCGCTGGTTTTCGTATCATCCAGATCCCTGAGCCAGAATTCTCCGCCGATCCCGGCAAATGATTTTAACCACAGTCCCGAGTCAAACCGATACCCAGGGACGATATCGCCGTATATTTTCGTGCCGGCATAGAACACATCCGTCTTTACCGGTAACTCCGTCCACGTCTGCCCATCATAATCAACCTGGCCGATGAAAAAATGAATACCATTTCGCCAGTTGATCACATTTTTTTTTGACTCAACATCACAGGTTAACCCGTAAAGATTGCCGGTTTCCTCCAAAAGCTTATTGCCGTTATCCGCGTATTCAGCCCATTTGTAATCCTGAATCGAAACGCCGAGGTTGATCCGCAGTTTATTTTTTGAAGGATTTTCCGTTCCCCTAGATTGAAGAGGAATCAGTACGAGTACGGCAAAGATAATAACCAGCAGAATTGTTCCGTATTTTTCAGGTTTCACACAAGCCTCATTTGTAAAAAACTTTTCATAGTTATTCATCACCACTGTATCATATAATAACTTATTAATTATTTATTTCGAATGGTTATAAATGAGTTATTTGAAAGCCGTTATGGCGCAAATTCCACTGTACAAGAACAAATCTTCACTCATCAATTTTCCAGATTCGTATCTCGTTTTTTGCACTCGCGGCCAGAATATGCCCGTCCGGGCTAAGGGCGGCGTCGGTCACGGCTGTCGCTGATGTGCCGTTAAATTCTTTAATCACCATCCCGGTTTTGATATCATATAATACCGCCTGATTATAGGTGAGCATCACCAGGTGATTGCCGGACGGCATATACCGGGTATAAAAGATCCGGTCCGCCTTTGCCAGCTCATCATCCCTGGACAACACGGGATCTCTTTCTTTAGTATCCATGCGAACAACCCTCGGGAAAAAATCATCCTTTCGATGATGGTGGCGTGCTCCCCATGCGATATATTTTCCGTCGGCGCTATAGGTAACAGAATTCGGGGTGGTAATATCATCCAGTTTGAGCAGCTGTTTTGTATCCGGGTTAAACAGCGCAATGCCCTGATTACATGAAAATGCGAATTCATAACCGTCCGCGTCTTTGCCGGCCGGATTAAACGCTATATCCTTGA
>JAJRPH010000289.1 GCA_024280875.1 Deltaproteobacteria bacterium
CCCCCGGCCAGATGACCACGTCGTCTCCTGCGGCAAATGCAGCGGTAACTGAGGCACGTTTTGCCGGTATTACGCCGGAATTACGGAAAAATTGCCCAAGACCCGGCAGTGCCATTAATACATCGTGAGCTGTGCCGTGAAGAATGCGCCGGCCTTCAAACCTTCGCCGCCATTCTGCGCACAGAGTCCATGCATCCATTGTTAACCATGTTCCCGAATGAACTCCGATGAGCATGGAGGCATTGTCCGGCAGACGCTCCCAGCCGGTCATCTCAACACGAAAATAATGATCCAGAATAAAATCCCATATGGCACTTTGTTTATATGCCACTTCAGGGCTCTGTTTAGTGCCGGGTTTTTTTTCTGTGAGACTGCCGATCATTTCATTGATTTCATTTGCCCGTCCGCCCCTGGCTGGTTTTATTGCAATGACTTTTTTATCAATAAAATTGCGGGTGGTCTTTGTCTTACTTATCGTCTCGTCCATGAGGGGATCGTTGAATAAATATTGGCCGGTTTCAGGCGTTTTTAGCATTGTGCTATACATCGTTTTTTTCCTGTTACGATTAATTGTTTTTATGATTTAAGCTAATTCGTGATAGGCCCAGTTTATATGCTCTGCCATACCCTTTTGTCACAACTCCATCCTATGCGTACGCCTCATCCGGAGGAAACAGAGAATTATGAATTTGAATCATTTTACGTTGGTATGGATTCATTTTTTTCGGTTTTGCCAATCGGAGCTTGACTGTCTTTTTTTCCATCAATTCTTTTACTTCATCTGTCATCAAATTCATTTCAGCGCGGATCCGCTCAATTTCGATATTTAAAAGCAAACGTGCTTCTCGTTTTGTTTTATTTTTTAAGTCTGTTGATGTGATAGATGGTTTATACCGCTTGCAAAGAGCAATATAGCGATTGATCTTCTTGTATGGCAGAAGTGGAATATTGATACCTTTAAGACCATTGGTAAACGGTACGTTCCAGCCAAATGGGAGATCAGCCCTTATATTCCAGTCTTCCGCACCCTGGTGGGCCAGAAGACAAATACTTGTGTCAGCTTTAATCGCTGCCGCTATCATTCCTTTTGATCGGAAGGGGGCAATATATTCGTCATAAGACAGAAGGCAATTTGCACCTTCAGGAGCTGTGCCGGTCATACCGATTTCATTGTTTTTAAGTAAATCAACGATGTCATCGACCGTGTTTACATCCGTCGGAGTTCCCAGCACTCTTTTGTAAAATCCTTTAAGACCGGGTATTAAAAACAATGCTTTATGCGGATACATTCCGCCGATGATGTTTCCGTATCCATTTTCAATGAAAAATTTTCCAACGAGCCCAACAAGGGGCACCCAGGCGATATTCGGACCGTGTGATGCAATCGCAACGACCGGTCGGCCATCCGTTGGAAGTAATGCCTCCGGGTTGATTATCTCTGCTTTTTTAACAAGTCTGTTTAAAACAAAGTCTGAAAATGGCTTCCATTTTTTCATTTGCACGCCTTTTCCTTCACCGCTTAAGAATTGATGATGCTTACCACTGAAATTATCAATGGCATTATCAAGTAAATCATTGGATCCGGTCATTTCGAAATTCTTCATTTTTCCCTCCTAAATATCTTTGTTTTACAACCTGGCTGAGTGAAAACTATCAGTCACGGTTTGTATAAAATAGTTTGGCTCGACACCTGCACATTTTATTGTTTTGACATACGTTAAGGTAAGTGTCAAAACAAATGCATGTACAAATGTACGCAAAGATATACACAGCTAATGCCGCTGTCAAGTATTTTTCTTAAAAAATAAATTTGACACGGGTAATTACTTGAATTGGAAGGTATAATTAATAAATTTTTTTTAAAGTGGAGGGAAGAAACGCATTGATTTTCACTTATTTTTTAGCGGATATCCCGGATTCCCCGTACCGCTGCATCAGCCGAAAGATGGTGTTTGCCCCAAAATGGATGGCATCAATGGGCACTCGTTCATTTGCTGCATGGATGGTGGAAAAAAAGTCAAACCCGGGTGATAGATTCATTGGGGTAAATCCGTAGGTCTGGATATTTAAGCGTGAAAAAAACCGACCGTCTGTTGCTCCGGGCAAAAGCATCGGCATGGGAATGCCTTCCGGGTCGGCTTCACGCAGGACATCGGTCAGCAGATTGAACATCCCCAGGTCCGGTTCGGAAGGGGCGGGATCATAGCTGATGATGTCAATTGCGATATCCGTTCCGGTGGTCTGCCGGAGTTCTTTGATCAGATCTTCAGGGGTAAAGCCCGGCAGCAGCCGGCAATCAAGCTGAAGAGAAATTTCCGAAGGGATTACATTGATTTTACTGCCGCCGCGTATCACTGTCGGGTTGACCGTGTTGAATAGCATTGGTTTAAATTTGTCACCTTTAGGACCAAGCAGTTTTAAAATATTTTTAGTCAGAACCGGGTTGAGCAGCCGGCGCAGGATCAGTCCCGCAGGCATTGGCATGGCAGAAGCAATGGTCTGAATCATTTGTCGGGGAACGTTTGTGATATGCGGGGCTAAGTTTGAGTAGCTGATTTTGTAGATGAATTGTCCCATTTTGGACATGGCGCTGTTTTTTTAACGGAACCGATCCATGTCCGCCCGGGCCCTTGATTGTTACCTCTATCCAGCAAATCTGTTTCTCAGAAACCTGGATGGGATAAAATTTTTGCCGGCCCACGTACATGGCGCAGGCGCCAAATTCTCCAATAGCATAACGAATGCCGGAAAACTGTTCAGGGTAATTTTCAACCAGATAACGGGCGCCGAAATTTCCGCCGGATTCTTCGTCGCTAAGTACTGCAAAAACAATATCTCCGGCAGGCTTAAGGTTTTCAGCCTTTGCCCGTATAAGTGCGGCTGCCATCATGGCAATCGTTCCCTTCATGTCCAGGGCTCCCCGGCCCCAGATAAATCCATCCGTGATTTTTCCTTCAAACGGTGGATGCCGCCATATTTGATTTTCTGTGGTGACCACATCCGCATGTCCGTACATGAGCAGCGGCGGCGCGGTGCCGCTTCCTTTGAGTCGGGCGATTAAATTGGGCCGGCCGGGATCTTTTGTAATTAAAACCGATTCAATCCCGTTTTTTTTTAACAGGTCGTCAATATAGTCAATGCATGCCTTTTCATTGCCCGGCGGGTTGGTGGTGTCAAAACGAATGAGTTTTTGCAGTATTTTTTCAGGATAATGATAGTCTGTTGCGGTATCAGCGGAAGACATGATGTGTTCTCCAGTTGTCTGCTTCGGGGCGTTGGTTAAAATGTCATCGAAATTACAAAGAGTTGGTTTAAAATGGCTCGGCAATATTTGGATATAGTATCATAATATTGTTTTCTTTACGGGTTAATTGAGAAAAGTTTAATCTTTTATCAGGTTTGAGTCAACCAGATACCCGTAAACAAAAATCGGTAAGCCCGGACTATCGAAGTATTCATGTAGGGGCGGCCACCATGCAGACCCTTAATCTTTTTTATGGCAATTTAGGAATCATAGTGCAGTATACCTGTTTCGACAAATAATAAGGATATTCTCCTCTGGTTTTCTCAGGATTTTTTTCGGTATGAATATGACTACAGTTAAGGAAAAGCCCTGCCCGTTTCTGAGATAGAATCGGGCAGGGGAAACCGGCCATAGAGGGGGGGAAGGCCGATTAAAATTGACTTTTTTCCAGTTTATAAAAAAAGTCCGATAAGTGAGTTGATAAAACAGCTGGTTGATGTATCTGTCTTGGTGGTAAGATACGTCTCATAAGAAGCTAAAGAATCAGCTGTTTCTTCGTTGTCTGCTGTCGCCTTTGTCGGTTTTGTTCTTGCCCGGTGAGTGCCTTCTCTGTATATTAAATTTGTCAATTTTATTGAAATGTCTTTATTTAACGCAATGTATAGGGCCTATCGGGGAGGGGCGTTTGGATGAATGATTACAAGCTGCTTTTCAAAATTATGGTTCTGGCTGTTTTAGGGTTGATTCTGTCCGGATGCTCCGATTTTATGGACTTTACGCTCAGAAAAACCGTTGATCCGGATATTGGTTCCATTTCCATTACAGGGATTGATGAAGAGGTTATCATCCGGCGGGATGCGTTGGGAATACCCGTCATCGAGGCAAAAAACTTTCAAGATCTGGCATTTGCCACCGGGTATGTGATGGCATCCGACCGCCTGGCGCAGATGATATCATTCGCTCTGCTGGGGCAGGGCCGCTTGTCTGAAATGGCCGGCGAGACCGCGCTGGACATGGATGTGTTTGTGCGAACATTGGGTGTTGCCGATGCCGCAAAACATGAGTACGCTAACCTGAATCCGGACATCCAAAAATCCCTGCAAGCTTTTTCAGCCGGGGTCAACGCCTATATCCGCACTCATGAGGACAGGCTGCCCCTTGATTTTAAACTCACCGGATATTTGCCTGAGCCATGGGAGCCGGTCAATTCCCTGTATATTGTCAATGTCTATAATCTGGGCCTCTCATTTAACCTGACAGAAGAGATCAATTTCCTCAATATTGCCAAACAAATCGGCCCGGTGAAAACCGCATGGCTGGTCCCGATTTATCCGGACGAACCCCTCAGTTTTGAAAAAGCAGGGATACTTGAAACAATTGATTGGGATTCACTTGACGATGCCGCAAGTCTTCTGGCATCCGTTCATGATAAATTCAGCCGGATCATGATACCGCTGGGAACGCCAGCCTCCAATAACTGGGGGATTGCTCCAGCCATGACGCTTCGCCAGAAGAGTATTATCGCCAATGATACGCATTTGCCTCTGGAACAGCCATCCTTGTGGATGCTTCTTCATATGAAATCCCCGGGGTTTGATGCGGGCAGGATATCCATTGCCGGTGCGCCGGGGATTGTTGCCGGATTTAACGGGCATATTGCCTGGGGCGAGACCATGGTGATGGGCGACAACCAGGATATTTTTATTGAAAAACTCAAGAAAATTGACGGCAGGGTTCATTATTTGTACCAGGGAAGCTGGTATCCGGTCACTGAACGGACGGAAACATTTAAGGTTAAAGGTGGAGACGATGTTGTTCGTACTGTTTCCTCCACCCGCCACGGCCCTTTATTAAATACTGCCCTGAAAAATGAACTAAAGAATGTTGCGCTGCCGGCGAAGATCGAAATGGGTTATTGCCTTGCCCTGCAATCGGTGGCAACCTGCCCGGGCCAGTTGTTTGACGGTATGTTCCAGTTAATGCGGGCAACAGATATGGATACCGCGCATCAAGCCCTCCTCCTGATCAGGGGCATGGCGCTGAATTTCATTTATGGGGATGCGGATCGGATCGCCTGGCAGGTGACCGGAAGGTATCCGCTCCGAAAGTCCGGCCGGGGGCACCTGCCGTCACCCGGATGGACCGGGGAGTTCGATTGGGCAGGATATGTGGATCCGGATGATCATCCGTATGCGATGGATCCTGCGCAGGGGTATCTTTTAACAGCCAATCACCGCACGATGACGCCGGATCAGGATCTGACTCTGTCCTCTTCCTGGTATTCACCGGAACGGGCCGAACGCATAGAAGAAATGATTCGGGATTCAAAAAAGCATACCTGGGAAGATTCTGCTGCCATGCACAGAGACCGGGTGGATCCGTTTTTTGAAAAATTTAAACATGCGGTTTTTCAACCGGACTTCCTGGCAGAAGTCCGGCAAATAATCGATTCATGGAAAAACAGCCATAAAATTGCAAGGGCTCGGGAGGCGCTTGCAATTTTAAGCGCCTTTGACGGTAACATGCTTCCCGGTTCTCAGGGAGCGGCTGTATACAGCATTTTTCGCCATGAGTTTATCCATAATGTTTTTAAAGATGAACTGGGGGGAGAAAACAGTGATGCCTGGAAAAATTTCATATCAATAATCCAGGCAATTTATCCAACAGACCAGGACCATTTGACCGGCCGGGCTGACAGCCCCTTCTGGGATAACGTTGAAACCGGGAAAATGGAAACCAAGGCGGAAATTATTGCTGAAACCATGGCGGACGCCATATTAACCGCAGGGGGTTTGATGGGCAGACACCGCGACAGGTGGTTCTGGGATCGGCTTCTGACGTATTCCTGGCAGACGCAGACCTCCCGGATGAAAGAATTTTTGCCTGCTTTTGATCGGTTTGCCGTTGGCCTGCTTGCCGGTTATACCGACAGGGGGCCCTATCCGGCCGGGGGGGAATTACAATACCCTTAACGTGAGCGGATTTCACAAGGGAGCGGATTTTAATGTGTGGCTGGTTCCGGCAATGCGGATGATCGTTGATTTCGGACGTGATGAACCCATGCTGCTGACCAACAGCGGCGGGCAGTCCGGAAACCCGGCCAGTGCTCACTATGATGACGCGATTCCTGTCTGGTTAAAGGGTGAGACACGCACTATGCCGTTTGGCGATGAAAATATCAAAGCTCAATATGACCGGGTTTATGTATTGGTGCCCGAGCAGTAAAAATTGGGGATAATTTCTAATCGTAACCATAATTATTAAGAATGATAATCCCGTAAAAAGTCAGATTACGACGTCATCAAGAATGAAAAGGAATAAAAGTCTTATGGATCACAAGGAAAAATCATCGTCTGTTCTGGATCTTCAGGTTCAGCGGATAGACAGCAGTACTGTTGAACTTTGCTGGCAGCCGAAAAGCCGAAAACCGACGGTCGCCGTTTGCTCGGGTTTAAGGCGTAAAGACGCATTGCAGAAAGTGCCTGTTGATGAATCAATTAACGGGTGCGTTAGAATTAAGGGGCTGGATCCAACCACCCGGCATTACTTTCATGTGAAGGATGAAGACGGAAACCGGCAGTTGACTGCCGAACGATGCGTCCCCCTGGAAGGCACTGTGAATTTCAGAGACATTGGTGGTTATAAAACCTTTGACGGCCGCGAAGTCAAGTGGGGAAAAGTGTTCAGATCAGACGGTTTGGTCCGGCTGACTGAAAAAGACCACCAGGTGATCGCGCAGATGGGCATTGAGAGGGTTTTTGATTTCCGAACACCAGCGGAAATTCGTGAAGCACCGGACAAACTGCCGGAAGATGGATCCATCGCCTATGTAAATCTTCCGGTGACCCATGGGAAGTTTGATTTTGTCGATGCCATGGCGCTATTGAAACAGGGTGATGTCAGCTGGCTGACCCCTGATTTTATGGAGAATGGCTATATCAGAAATATTGAAGAGTTCGCAAATGTCTGGGGAAAGGTGATTAATTATATCGCTGATTCAAAAAATGCGGCATTGCTTTTCCACTGTACCGGCGGCAAGGACAGGACCGGAACTTGTGCGGCTTTGATTTTATTGATGCTGGGGGTCGATGAAGAAACCGTTGTTAAAGATCACCAATTGTCCAATATTTATATTGCCGGGATGCTTGCCGGGATTTTTGATCTGATAGCGTCTTACGGTGTTGATCCGGACAAACTCATCCCCTATCTTAGCGCTCCGTTAGAATGTATCCATGCGCTCCTGGATCATCTCCGAAATAATTACGGGTCTGCCTCTGATTACCTGGCAAAGAAAGCAGGGGTCAAAAAAGAAACGCAGGAACTTTTAAAAGAAAGGCTCCTGCGTTGATTGGATTAATGCAAGTCGGGTCGTTTTACGACTACTTAACTTCTGTAATTTCTACATCATCGAGCCAGACGGTTCCTTTTGTCAGCAGAAAATCCAGGGTGATTTGCTTTGCGTTCGGCGGCGCGATGGTTGTCAGGGTCAGATTCTTCCATTCGCTTTCCCCCTTCATTTCCAGCATCAGGTCGACAGTGGGGACGGGTGATAGCCTTTTTGGTTTGTAATTGACCCGTATGGCCGGTGCGATAAAGTTTGGGCTGTAACCCATTCCTTTGGCTTTGATCCAGACACTGAGCTGGTATTTTTTTCCGGGTTTAATATTTGTAAATTTTTTTTCAGGATAGAATAATACACTGCCACCGGGCGGGTTGATTTTAATCATATATGAATATGAACCGCTGTGTTTTTCCACATCATTAAAGGCAAACTCGGCGGATGTTCCCCGGTATGTTTTTGTGAGCCAGTCCTCGGGCAGAGTATCAGTTTTTTTTAATTCAAATCCACCATTGGGGACAATCTGTTTTGTTTTGCAAAGTCCGGGTGAAACAGCAATCAGAAAACCAACCAGAAAGATAATACCAGCGACAATTTTTTTCATTGTCTTCCCCTTTATTCGGATACTGTGTATAATTCTCAAAATGGATATATTTTTTTTACACGAATATAATCTATAATAGGAAAATAAGTTACGCAAGGGAAAAGATTTTTTTATGTTTAAATGTTCTATATTATCAGTTGTTAAAAATTTTAACTGTGTATCAAATACCGTCCGGTAAGCCTTTACTCCGGATTATTTTTTCTCCGCTATGATAAATTCACTATCCGATTTGATTTCTATTGACACAAATCGAATAATCATATTTGATAAAAATATAATAATTTCTCATTAAAATAAATGGTTGCATCTTGTTTAGTAGCCAGGGGGCTTTTTTATTTGTTTAATACGGAAAAGGAGAGGGTATGAAATCACATCTTCGTTTGGCGATGTTGTTATTTTTTGTGATGTTTTTAAGTCTTGGATTGTATGCCTGCAACAAGGAAAAGAAAGTCGGTAAAGTGGTTGTCATTGAAAAAGAATTTAATATAGTGAAAAGCGGCAAGTACTCTTTTTCGCTTGATGTTAAAGGCAAAGTGAAGAATGTCGGTGACGTTGATTTAAAGAGTGTCGTTGTTACAGGTTATTGCCGGTCCTGTGATGAAATAATGATAAGCGATACATGGTATGCCACCCAGGAGGTCAGAAGCACGGAACAGAGAGATGTCATCAGTTACCTGGCTGTGGGTGCTAAAGAGGATTTCAACTTTCATGACATTGCATTTTACTATACACAGCTTGGCGCGGAGCCATCGGAAAACCTGCCTGAGGGTCTTGAAATTGTTATTGAGTCCTTTGAGACGGTCGATTGAAATTTTATTCCTAAAAGGGATTTATAGCTTATTTTTGTAATTTGATTTTTATATTTTTATTGTTATATTGATTAAACTCACTTGATATTCGTATAAATTTTATTTTCAGGAGGAATTGAGTTTATGTTTTATCGTAATCGCCTGGCAGCAGTATTTTTATTTTTATTAATTGCATGTCTATGTTTTGTCTCCTGTGCGGAAAAAAAAGAAGGAAAGGTAATTATTACAGAACAGAAATTCAGTATTCGCCAGGATGCAGAATACAACTGGGTGATTGATGTAACTGGAAAGATCAGAAATGTCGGTAAGGCGGACGTCAAAAAAGTGGTCGTCACCGGGTATTGCCGATCCTGCGGAGAAGTTCTGACAGCCGGCGTATGGTATGTCAATAATGTTGCGGATATTGCGAAGACGTCGGGACAGAAAGATGTCATTAGTTACCTGACAGTCGGGACAGAAGAGGACTTCAGCTTCAAGGAAGTTGCATTTTATTTCAATCAGAGCGGACAGAGCCCGGAAGCCTTGCCGGATAAACTGGAAGTCGTTACTGAATCTTTTGAAACCGTTGGAGGATAATGTCATTTATTTCAGTGCAGTATTAATCTTACACAGGTTCTATTTTAAGTTACAGCGGG